>NZ_JBHFLM010000200.1:0-30301 GCF_041928655.1 Pelatocladus sp. BLCC-F211
AAGAGGAGTTTTTCAAAAAGGACATTATGTAGGTTGGGTGGAACGGAGTGTAACCCAACATTAACCAGACTATAATGTTGGGTTTCGCTGTCGCTACACCCAACCTACAAAACTACAGTTCTCAAAGTAGACGTGGTTTAAGCTATGTAAATAGGTAGGTACAAATGTAGAGACGTGTCATGGCACGTCTCTACTCGTTAGGGTCGTCATTTGTCCGACTCTAGGATAAGGACATTTAAAACAAATCCCTCCTCCTTTCGCTCCTTATGTTTTTCGCGAGATAGTAAGCAATCCATTTGCTGTCCAAGTGACTAAGCAGATACTTGGAGAAGGTACATTTAACAAGTTTTATAGTGGTAACGCCAACTGTCCTGGAAGTGGAACACAACCAGTTCATGTAGATGGTATTGATACAGCATTAATAGTTAATTTTGGACTAATCGATATTACCGAACATAATGGTAGTATCGAGTTATGGCCTGGTACGCATCTAGTTAAAAATGTTGGTGCGCGAATCGAATCATCAGCTCTAGAAGCTCGCCGAAAAATTGCTCCACCAATTCGTGCCAATACAAACAAAGGGAGTGTGTTGATTAGACACTCACAACTTTGGCACCGAGGTATGCCAAACTATGCAGATAGTCCCAGACATATGATTGCGATGATGCACTACAAGTATGGTACAGATTTAGGAGAACCATTAAAAATTAACAAAGGATGTGAAGCAGAGTTTGAAAACCATGTTCTTCATCCGAATATCCAGTTTACCGATGAGCCGATTGACTATCTTGCTTCCCACTACTCTTTTGTTGCAGCCTGTAAAGATACTTTTTTCCGCCTTTTTCCTGATGTTTTCGTTTTCCTTTCTAAACTTCATCGTTCCGCTACTGTTAAGTTGAAAAAGTAGGGAATGGGGAATAAGTAATAAGTAATAAAATTACATCCCTGGCAATATCTGCCACATATTATCTGTTGGAACTTGATTTTACCTCTTCACTTACCACTATATCTCTCCCACTCTCCAACAAAATGTCTTACAGACTACCGGAAAATGGTGCTAGTACTGTTTATGCGTAGGTAGTTAATTTTATTCTTCACTCGTAGATGTTGGTTGGTTTGTACTACCATGCAGCTTGATAAAACTATCAAATGCATACCATGCCAACACATACCAGGGAATAATTTCTAATTGTAAACCTTTGATGAGTAATTGGCGAATAGAAAGGGTAGCAAGTCCTATGGGCATAATGATTCGTAAGTCAATTAAACCCTTGGTTGCATCGTGGACTCGCTTGTTCAAATCAACAATCGAATCTGATACTCCTGCTGCTGCTTCGGATTTTCCACCTGTAATATCAGCAAAAATAATCCCTAAATCATATAGGGCAGCGAGAACATTTTTGAAACTCTCATCGTCGCGATTGTGCTGGATGGTAATACTCCCTTGATGAACATTCATCCGCACATCATTAATACTAGGATTTGCCTCCAAGGTTTTAGCGAGACGTTGCATTTCTTCCTTTTGGCGATGGGAATGAGCAACTCGCAAACGTAACCTACCTGGAGTATTACTAACAATTTTTGTCAGTATAGGTTTAGGCCGTCTTTTAATGATTTTTTTCGACATTGTTCTTGGCATCTGAGTAAGACTGCCATTACCATTTTTCAACACGTAACCACTCTCCTTGAGTAATTACAAATTTTATTCCAATTGAATGAGAATTCAATCCAAAATCCAAAATTGTTAAAGGGCTAAAGTGAAAAACTTTGCTTTTCCCTTTGCCCTTTAACTTTTATTTAGCAATTGTGTTATGCACCATTGTCAGATATATTATCAGCAGCTTCAACAGCGGGCAGTTGCTTAGATTCAGCAAGTTCTGCTCTGGCTTCAGCTACCATGTCTTCCCAGCTTTCGCCTAATTCTGCAAAAGCTCCTTTGCTCTTTTCGTAAAGCACAAGTCCACCTTTGATCAAAGACTTAGCAATTGGTTTACCAACTCCTGCTACTACTGGAATCACAACAGGTGCTAGAATGACCGCACCAATACCTGCAATAATTCCAGGTGCGCCAGCATCTTCTACAAAGTCAGTAATTTTCGGTGCCATTATTTATTAACCTCACGTGAATTGAACTTTCTATTAAAACCTCTAACCTTAATTCATTTGAGATGGATATTTCATCTTGCTGTCGATAGAGATTTTGAATTTTGTTGGTAGTTCACCAAGTCCCTTTGGGACGGGGGTAAGGGTATAGGGGTGTAAGGGAAACATGAGTCCCAAATATTGCTTAGAAGCCTCTCCTTTGAAGGAGAAAAAACAAAAAGATGTGTTTTGAAACCCATAGCGCCAAAAACACGGTGTCTTTGTTTAAAACCCCATTCCTTAAGGGTGGAGTCCCCTACACCCTTATACCCCTATTCCCCTACACCCCTAGTTATTGGTTTGAGAAGTGGACGTAAACCGTTGATTCCCGCAACAACTGTGGAACCGTTGTTAACTACTGTTGCTGCTAAAGGATTCAATCCAAAGAATACGGCTACCATCAAAGCAGCTAAGTTAGGAATGGCAATAATGCCCGTATTTTGCTGAATTAATTGCTTGGTTTGGCGAGCGATCGCGATCGCTTCTAGTAAGCCATGCAAATCATTGTGCATCAGTACCACGTCTGCTGTTTCACGAGCAATCTCGGAACCGTTGGCGAAGGAAACGGAAACATCGGCGTATGCTAAAGCAGGTGAATCATTAATGCCATCGCCAACAAATGCAACTGTCTTGCCTTGTTCGTGTAATTCACGGACAACTGTTGCTTTTTGCTCAGGAAAAGCTTCGGCGTGGGTATGACTTGGGGCAATGCCAAGTTGGGCAGCTACAGCATTAGCAGTCTGCTGGTTGTCTCCGGTGAGCATGTGTACTTCCACATTTTCCACCGTTAACAGTCTGCTAATGACTTCGCGGCTTTCGGGACGCAATAGGTCACTATATTCTATTATACCCAAAAGTTGATCATTGCTGCCAACATAAATTGCCGAAGCCGGTTTTTGGTGTCCCTCCAAACCGGACATGTCTATTTCTTGAAGACGCAGGAAACGTTCACTACCCACAAAAACTGTTTCGCCGTCGATCTCTGCTTTCACACCTAAGCCTAGCTGATAGTCCCACTTGCTACGCGGTAACATCTCAACGTTGTGAGCTTCGGCATAACGCATAACTGCTTCTGCAACTGGGTGAGTTAGGCGTTGTTCAGCAGTTGCAGCTAGTTGCAGTACCCTTAGAGAAGAGACATCAGGATTGAGACTTTTCACACCAACAACAGCAGCTTCCCCTTGAGTAAGAGTACCAGTTTTATCAAAGATAATGGTGTCTACCTGTGCCAGTTGCTCTAGCGCTCTACCACTGCGGATCAGAACACCGCGTTTTGCGGCATAGGTAAGGGCTGCCAAAACTGTAGTTGGTACAGATACCCGAATTCCCGTAGCAAAGTCCAGAGTCAAGACACTGGCGGCTCTGGCTGGGTTGCGAGTCAGGGCAAATACTGTTGCTCCTAGTAACAAAGTTGGCAATACTGTTTTTTGCGCTACTGTGGCTGCATAATTTTCCATGCGGGTATCGTGGACGGGAGCTTGTTCCATTAACTGGAGGCTCTTGCCGGCGCGTGTATCATGGCCGACTCGTTCTGTCAAAATATACATGCGTCCTTCTCGTACCAAGGTAGAAGCGAAGACGTTTTGTCCCTTGGTTTTCAATACAGGTACGGATTCGCCAGTTAGTTTTTGTTCATCCAGCAGCGCTTTCCCCCGCAAGATCGTACCGTCAACAGGGACTTGTTCGCCTGGATAGACAATGACGATATCACCGCGCTGCACTTCGTGAATGGGTATTTGCTGTTTTTCACTATCTCGTTCTACCCAGGCGAATTGTCCCAGGGAACTGAGCAAATCTAAGGTTTGCTGTGCGGAACAACGAGCTGTGCGATCGCGAATCTTTTCGCCAATATCAATTAAACTCAGCATTAATGCTGGTGCGAGAAATCGACCTTGGATTGTCGTAATAGCGATCGCGATCAAATCCAAAAAGTCTATATTTAGTTTTCGCTCTAGTATAATTCCTTTCCAAGCGCGTTGGAGAACAGGCAAGGTAGCAAGAGAAATGGTTCCTACCATTAAAACCGGCGGAATGGTTAAACCCAATGGACCACCCAGCACAGCTAAAGCAGTAGCAGCGCCAGAAAGTTGTAATCCAGGCCAAGATATCTCTGTTTCTTTTGTGATTTTTGGCGTTGTTGGCTTTAAAACCACAACTTCTGCTGCGGATTGAAATACATGGCCGAGATGATGGCGGAGCTTAAATTCTGAAACTGTTTTGGGGTTATAAGTAACCGCAACCGATGCAGCAGCTGGCTTGAGTCGAAAGGATGTGACTAACGCATCTGCTTCTAGCAGAACTTGGAGACGTTGTGCGTAGTCTGGATTATGACGCAAGCGAGGTACTCGTAAGCGTATTCTTCCCGGAATTGTATGGATAACAGTATAGTCTACTTTGGGAAGATGGGTGCGTGAATGTCCCTTATATTCTATAAAATGGGCTTTCCCATGCTTTTGGGTCAAATTCAGTTGGGAAACTTGACCTGCGGAGGATGGTAGACCCACCTTAACTTGTACCATTGCTTCTCTCTCATAAAAAAATATTGGTGAACATTAGACTTCTTGCAGAAGTCGGGGGAAGGGTTAAAGGAATTGAAAAATCCTTTAACCTGCAAAGAGGTTTATTGGCGACGAGAAGATAGTTCGTAGTGAGGACTTTAGTCCTCATTGAGGACTGAAGTCCTCACTACAAACGTGTCTTCTAGTCTGTATTTGGTTGAAAATTCCTGGTTTTGGGTTCCTTGCAGTTAGGCAACTGCTACATCACTAGCAGATTGTAACAGGTTTGCTAAATGGGATATTGCAGCTTCCAAAACACTGCGATCCGGATCTCTGGTATTGGCTTTCACCGCAGATTTGTAAGTTATGACTATTGATCCCGCAGCACGGTTGACTCGTTCGCCGATGACTGTTGGATCTGCTTTTAACAAAGCCTCTAAGCATTGCACATATTTGGGATCACGAGCGATCCGAGGTACGTGAAAACGAATTCTTCCCGGAATGACGTGAGCAATGCTGTAAGATACTTTGGCTGGCTGCTTTGCTTTGTGTTCTGTTTTCTGGGGGCGAGACGCAGACACTGGTAGGACTTTTGACGTAGATAAACAAGAATTCTGGTTTCCACCGTTGTGAATTTCGGAGGATGCTTGCTTGTTTATACTTGCTTGAGCCAAGTTTCTACTAGGTAGAAATTTGCATTCTGTAATTTTTGCAACTGCAATTTCCTTAACAGCAGTGGCGTTAAAACGTCTTGTAACCAGAGGATGGGAAGATACTGGAAGAATTGGTAATTTCTCCGGCTCTTGTTGTTGTATATTTTCTCTTTGGTTAACTGTTGGGTATGAATTCGCTGGTTGTATCGTTACTGGCTGTTCTCTGCCAGATTGAATCAGATTAACTAGATGCGATCGCATCTCATAATCTGACATAACTCCAGATTTGTAGATTACCACAATAGACGCAGCAGTGATATTTATTTGCACCTTCGTAACCAAAGCCTCTGCTTTCAACAATTTTACAAGACGCTCTTGATATTGATCATCTGTGGAAATGCGAGGAACGCAAAACCCGACTTGTCCTGACATTGCACAGGTAATGCTGTAAGCTTCTTTGACCTGTGCAAGTTCAGTAGATTTGCTCTGTTCCCTTTGGATTTGACTAGTTTGGGGGTGGGAATTTCCTGGTTGAATCGTTACTGGCTCTTCTACTGCACACTGAATCAGATTAGTTAAATGCGATCGTACCGCTTCATCTGACATTTTTCCACAGTTGTAAGTCACTACCACAGATGCAGCAGTACTATTGATTTGTACATTTGTGACTAAAGCTTCTGCTTGCAGCAACTTCCTCAGTCGTTCCAAATATCTAGAATCTCTGGAAATACGAGGTACGCACAACCCGACCTGTCCTGACATTGCATAGGTAATGCTGTAGACTTCTTGGGGCGATTTCTGCTGAGTGTGATCAGTCTGCGGCGTAACTCTTATCTGGGTTTTTTTTTCTGCGGTAGATACCAGTCGTAATATCGATCCAACCATTGCTTTCCTCCCTCCTCAGTCCGGGGCTGCATTAATCGGAAAGTTCGCCATAAAGGCGAGAGCATAAGACAAAGCTGGAGCTTTGAAATTAGCCCATAAGCCAGTTACCTCTGGCGTTGATTCCACTTTTGTTGTCTGGAATTCTTTTTCTTGGATTGGCGCAGGAGTAACTAGTTTTTCTGCTTGCATCTGCACATCAGAGTGTCTGTGCGTCCCCGCGTCTTTATGAATAACATGCGGCGGTGCAGTCGTCTCCTCCTGTGCTAGTTGCATCAAATCAATCCAGCGAGACGCTTTAATATTGTGCGGTTGATAGGCGATCGCCACTGAGGCTGCATCACAATTGACACGTACGTTTGTAACTTGGGGATCATCTGCGAGTAATCTCTCCAAGCGTCTTGCGTAATTTCGGTCATAAGCGAGTTTTGGTACGCTCATCCTAATACGTCCCGGAATTGCATGAACAATGTTGTAAGTAATCTTTGCATTGTCCACATTTTTTGTTGGGAATAATTCTTGTTTGACGGCTGTGATTTGCTCCACTTTTGCTAAAGAGGTTTGAGGTGTAACTTGATGTTTTGTTATTGATTGAGTTACAGAAGCTGTATTCAATTTTTTATTCTTTTTAGATCCCAATAATTGAGGTTCTATATAGTCAATCACACGTCGGGTGGCGTCTGCTGTAATCATGTATACCGGAATTGCTGCCAATCCGTTAATTCCTATCGCCCCTGTCACTCCTAACCCTGCAAATAAAGGAATAAACGCAAGTCCTTGCTCTTTCCAAAATTCTACAGATTTCCAAGCAGCAAAGGGATCACTATTATTTTGTGAATCCGAAACAGCTTGATATTGCTGAATGCCAAACTTTCGCAGTATTGCCAACATCTGTGGCAAAGATAGCCTAGTTTCATCAAATTTAACCAGCAAACTGCTCGTTTTATAATTAGTCGTAACTTCCGTTACACCATGATGCTGCTGCCGTAATTGCCGGGATAAACTTTCTAGTATCGAGTGATGACTGACGTCAGTGGCACGGATTCGCACGCGGCCTTGAGTTACATGAATAATTTTCAACTTGCCAAGCATTGATTGTGCTGTTGACCGTGTAGATACTTCACCCTTATGGTTATGAACTTCATCGCTTTGCTGATGAGCAAAGATTAAGCCAGAAGATGGTTGCAGCGGTTGACTTAACCCCTCGCGACTACTAATAGTTTTTGTCATTTACCCAATAGCTACCTCAAAGCCAAAAGGTTAACATCAGATTAAATTTAACTTAAATTTCCACGTTTTGTATAGTTCTTTAGAATTATTTTTTGTCAAATATTATTAACTACTAATTTTTGGTATTCCTGATCAGTGACAATGTCTAAATTGCTTTCTAAGCGGTCTAGAAACACTATACCATCAAAATGATCGTATTCGTGTTGAAAGATACGAGCCACAAAATTAGTTAACAATTGTCTTTGTTTTTTGCCGTTTCTGTCTGTGTATTCAACTTCTACTGACTCATACCTTGGTACTAAACCCCTGATCCCAGGAATGCTTAAGCAACCTTCCCAATCTTTATTCACAGTACTAGAATGACCAATAATCCGGGGATTAATCATCGCTGTGGGTTCCATATCTGGAGCATGAGGATACCTGAGATTAGGGCGTGACGCCACAATCATGACACGATATGATTGAGCAACCTGAGGAGCAGCAATGCCTACACCGTTAGCTTCACGAACTGAAACCATTAAATCGTCAATCAGCTTCTGAATGGTTTTGTCTTGGATATTTTCAACTTCAGCTGCTTTTTGACGAAGTATGGGATTACCTAATTGAATTATTGAGAGCATTTCGCTCATTATTTAAAACTCCTAATATGATCATTAACAATGATCAATCATCAAATCTTGATCATTCATAATTTATTCACTTTCACGCTGAACTGGCAAAGCAGCAGGTCTGACTGCAACTTGCAAATTACGTCCATCGCGTTGTACTTCTAATTGTAACGGGATTCCTATTTTACTGTTTTCTACTAATTTTTGCACTTGTTCCACATCAGTGACAGACTGATTATTGATATTTTGAATCACATCACCTTCTCGTAGTCCAGCATTAGCTGCGGGAGAGCGTGCAATGACATCAATTAATAAAACCCCTTTATCTGCTGTGATATTAATGCCTAATTTACCGATTCTTTCTTTAATTTCGGGTGTCAGCGTCACCATCTGAATACCCAAATAGGGATGATCTACTTTTCCATTAGCAATTAATTCTTGAGCGATTCTTTGAGCCGTATTGATGGGAATAGCAAAACCTAATCCTTGAGCGCCACGAATGATGGCGGTGTTCATACCGATGACTTCCCCACGACTATTTAGTAAAGGCCCACCAGAGTTACCAGGATTAATCGCAGCGTCAGTTTGAATATAATCCACACGTTTATCGCTAGCCCCGATAGCACTACCAGAACGTCCCGTAGCACTAATAATTCCAGAAGTGACGGTATTGTCTAAACCCAAAGGATTACCGATCGCAATGACTGCTTCTCCTGGCTGCAAACCCTCAGAATTACCCAAAGCAATAGTTGGCAAATTATTAGTACTAATTGTCACCACAGCAACGTCAGTGACTGGATCTTCCCCTATTACTCGTCCGTCAAAAGTACGACCATCTTTTAACCTTACCGTTACCGTATCAGCACCATTGACGACATGAGAATTGGTCAAAATTTGACCATTGGTACTGATAATAAAACCAGAGCCACTACCGCGCTCGACTCGCTGTCGAGGCTGCGGTTCATCTCCAAAAAATCGCCGTAAAAATGGATCACCGAAGTCATCCGATCTTGATGATGTTATCGTTCTAGCAGAATCAATGCGAACCACAGCTGGTCCTACCTTTTGCACCACATTCACTACAAAGTTAGGATCTCCAGATGATTGCAAAATAGGGGGAGGAGCAGGAACAGGGGCGCTAATCGGGTTTTCGACTTGAGAATTCGGTGTTTGATTTCTCGGTATGTTTACGTTACGATTACAGCCAGTCATAGATATAAATGCTACGCTTACCATAAGCAGTAACCGGATAGAAGACGCGGGAACGAACTGACGCGGGGACGCGGAGAATTTATTAAACACAGTCTCCGCGTCACCGTGTCTAACCATCTCCGCATCTTCTGAAACTGCATCTGTTAACTTACTTAATTCAGTATCAAGATTTCTCTGTTGCAAGTTATTGTCTGCTTTCTTCATCCGTGCTTACTTCTCCATCTGAATCAGTGAGTGATAGGATATTGCCTACCGGGGGAGTCCAAATAGTCCAAAACAGTTCAAAAATAGATTACAACTTAAAAGCATCTTCCTGGTTCAAAGTGGCTAAATGTTAAATTGGTCTTTGCTTATATTATTGTGACGGTTAGCAGCAAAGGTGGTAGACAATGGCAATTCCCATAGATAGTCTGTGGAGTCAGGTTCTGGAACGCTTGCAGCTAGAACTATCCCGTCCCACCTTTGAAACTTGGATCAAAACTGCTAGCGCTGAAAGATTAGAAAATAACTATTTAGTAATTTGTACTCCCAACCCCTTTGCCCGTAATTGGCTGCAAAAATATTACATTAAGACAATTGCTAATGTTGTTCAGGATATTCTGGGTTATCCTGTAGTAATTTATATTACTGTTGCTCAAGGTGATGATGTGTCTCAGTTTACAGACAAAGAAGCATCTTTATCATTATCTCCTCAGAGTAATATTGCTGATTATGCTGTTAAAAATCGTCTGAAGACTACTGAACTCAATCCTAAATATGCCTTTTCACGATTTGTAGTCGGAGCCAATAATCGTATGGCTCATGCTGCGGCTTTGGCCGTTGCTGAATCACCTGGTAGAGAATTTAATCCCTTGTTTTTGTGCGGTGGTGTGGGTTTGGGTAAAACTCATCTCATGCAAGCGATCGGACATTATCGCTTAGAAATTTGCCCAGATTCAAAAATATTCTATGTTTCTACCGAACAGTTTACGAATGATTTAATCACTGCTATTCGCAAAGACAGTATGCAAAGTTTTCGCGAACATTACCGAGCAGCAGATTTGATTTTAGTTGATGATATTCAGTTTATTGAGGGTAAAGAATATACCCAAGAAGAGTTTTTTCATACATTTAATACTTTACATGAAGCTGGCAAGCAAGTTGTGATTGCTTCTGATCGCCCTCCTAATCAAATTCCTCGGCTGCAAGAACGCCTCAGTTCTCGGTTTGCAATGGGCTTGATTGCTGATATCCAACCGCCAGATTTAGAAACGAGAATGGCGATTCTGCAAAAAAAAGCCGAGTATGAAAATATCCGTCTACCGGAGGATGTAATTGAATATATTGCCTCCAATTACACCTCGAATATTCGAGAATTGGAAGGAGCTTTTATTCGAGCGCTGGCATATGTTTCTATTTGGGGTTTATCTATGACGGTAGAAAATATCACACCAGTATTAGAGCCTCCTACTCAAAAAGTAGAAGCAACCCCGGAAACTATTTTGACAATTATTGCCGATGAGTTTAATGTTACCATTGAAGACCTGAAAGGCAACTCGCGACGGCGAGAAATTAGTTGGTCTCGTCAGATAGGAATGTATCTAATGCGGCAGCACACGGATTTAAGTTTGCCTAGAATAGGAGAGGAATTTGGTGGAAAAGACCACACAACAGTTATGTACAGTTGTGAGAAAATTACTCAATTAAAAGAAACAGATAAAAACTTGGCACAAACACTACGTCAACTAAGCGATCGCATTAATCTGACAAGCCGCCCTAAGTAGGAGATTGCAAGGAGGACAAGGGAAGGGGGACAAGGGGGACAAGGAAGAAAAGCTAATGACCAATGACCAACAACTAAAATTATTAAGTAAACTATAAAAAACTATTAAGAATAAATTAGATTGTGGAAAATTCATAAAGATTCTGTGGAAAACTCATAGAGATTCTGTGGAAAACTTTAGTGAGCATAATTACCTTGTGGAAAAACATCCCAGCTTTTCCACAAGTTTTCCACAATTTACACACATTTGTGGTTAGTAATTATAGTTTCCAGCAATTCCCAATCCCCACTCCCCCAATCCCCGATCCTTGCCTAAGAGTGCTACCATATCCAAGCACACCAGCTAACTCTGACCATGAAACTCGTTTGTACTCAAAGCGATCTCAGTACTCACCTCTCATTAACCAGCCGTGCTGTTCCTTCTCGTCCCACTCATCCAGTTCTGGCGAATGTGCTGTTGCAGGCTGATGCTGAAAGCAATCAAGTTAGCTTAACAGCGTTTGATTTGAGTTTGGGTATCCGCACTAGTTTCAGTGCTGAGGTGTTACAACCAGGGGCGATCGCTTTGCCTGCAAAACTACTCAATGATATAGTTTCTCGTTTACCAGAGGGAGAAATTACCCTAGATGATGAATCATCTTCTACAGGCGAGAACTTACCAGACTATAGCGGTTTAATTGTCACACTCACACCGAAGAGCGGACGTTATCAGGTGCGAGCAATGGGAGGCGAAGAGTTTCCAGAATTACCCGTAATTGAAAATACTCAACCTATGCAGTTCAGTGCCACTACACTAATTGAGGGTTTGCGGGGTTCATTGTTTGCTACTAGTGCAGATGAAACTAAGCAAGTACTGACTGGCGTACATTTAACAGTTAAGCAAGATACCCTAGAATTTGCCGCTACCGATGGACATCGTCTCGCAGTGGTAGAAACTACAAATGAGAGTCCAGATGCTAGTAGCGAAGATAGTTTAGAAGTAACAGTACCAGCAAGAGCCTTACGGGAATTAGAGCGGATGTTAGCTCATAGTTCTGAATCTGAAGAATCTGTGGCTTTGTATTTTGATCAAGGTCAAGTGGTGTTTGAATGGCAGCATCAACGCTTAACTAGCCGTACTTTAGAAGGGCAGTATCCTGCTTACCATCTACTCATTCCCAAACAATTTCAAAGAGAATTGACATTAGAAAGAAAGCAATTATTAAGTAGTTTAGAACGAATTGCTGTACTTGCAGACCAAAAGAATAACTTGGTGAAAGTCAGCGTTAATGGCGATGCTCAAGAAATTACCTTATCTGTGGAATCTCAGGATGTCGGTAGTGCAATGGAATCAATGCCAGCCCAGATATCAGGAGAAGATATAGATATAGCTTTTAACATTAAATATTTAATGGAAGGCTTAAAAGCTTTGCCAGCTTCCGAAATTTTGATGCAGATGAATACAAATCTGACTCCGGTTATTTTTACTCCTTTGGGTGGTTTGAAAATGACCTATTTAGCTATGCCTGTACAGCTGCGTAATTAAAGTTTCAACAGACAGAAGCACAAATTTTAATTATGCCTGTATCCTTGCTGTTGCATCGGAATTTCAATCCAGAACTCTGTACCGAACCCTGGACGTGAATCACATTTAAAAACACCACCGTGTTTATCCACAATTATTTGGTAACTAATAGAAAGTCCTAAGCCAGTACCTTTACCTACTGGCTTAGTGGTGAAAAAAGGATCGAAGATACGATTAATAGTTTCTTGTGATATGCCAGGGCCATTATCAGCAATGCTAATGACTACACTAGGGATATTGCCAGGAAGTTTACCAATAGTTGTTCTGATCGTAATTGTGGGAATATGAGTTTGCGACATAGACTGCCTTTGCTGCTCTAGGGCATCGATCGCATTACTTAAAACATTCATAAAAACTTGATTTATTTGTCCGGCATAACATTCAATCAAAGGTAAATCAGTATATTCTTTAATGACCTGGATAGCACAGCCTTCTGGTTTAGCCTTGAGGCGATATTGTAAAATCAGTAGTGTATTGTCAATTCCTTCGTGAATATCGACAGGCTTCATTTCCGCCTGGTCAAGCCTGGAAAAATTTCGTAGAGACAGGACAATTTGAAGGATGCGTTCGGTGCCTATTTGCATAGAATGTAGCATCTTAGGCAAATCCTCAATCAGAAAATCTAAGTCGATTGCTTCTGCTCGCTCACAAATTTCTGGATTGAGATCATGGCTATGCTGTTGATAGAGAGCCAGCATATCTAGTAAATCTTCAGCATAGTCATTAACATAGTTGAGATTGCCATGAATGAAATTAACAGGGTTGTTGATTTCGTGGGCAATACCTGCCACTAGTTGACCGAGGGAAGACATTTTTTCGCTCTGAATCAACTGGATTTGCATTTGTTGGAGATTATGTAGTGCTTGAGCTAGTTGTTCTGCTTGTAGCCTAGTTTGAGTAAGTAGATCAGCTTGTTCAATTGCCACACTCAGTTGGGCTGCAACTTGGGTAGTAAACTGAATTTCTGATGGTTGCCATTGCCGGGTTTGAGTACACTGGTGAATGCAGAGTAAGCCCCAAAGTTGATCGCCTTTGGATAGTGGTACAACTAAGTTGGCTCTAATCTGATATTTTGCCAGAACTTGAATGTGACACTCTTGTAATCCAGCATTGTAGATGTCAGCTACTGCTTGAATTCGTCCTTGGGCATAGTAGGTAGCATACTGTTCGCCAAAACAGTGATCATGAATTTTGGCATCTAGAGCAGAAGGAAAATCTGGCGACACATCTTCTGAAACAAATTTGCCTTCATTGAAATTGGAATTCAAAGCAAAGCGAAATATTCCTACTCGATCAGCATTTATAGAGCGACGCATTTCTCGGACACTTGCAGCAAAAATAGTATCCAAATCAAGCGATTCTCGCATTTTCGCAACGACTTCAAATAAAATTTGTTGTTGTTCTGTTGCTTGTTGCAGCTGCTGTGTGCGTTGTTGCACTTGCTTTTCTAGGTTCGCGTTGAAATATTGTATTTTTTGGTACAATATATATTGCTGAATTGCGGAAGCAAATTGTTTACCAATTTCTCTAGCCAATTCAATCTCTGTTAATGTCCATTTGGGAGCTTGTGCCTTTTTAGACTCACGCCAAACTTCAAAGGATAGGCGAGGATATTGTTGCCGACCATCAGGATCAAACTCTCCAGCCCAAAGTTTTTCTGTATCTATTTCATCACGGAAAATACTTAAATAACCGAGTAACTGCTGACGATATTCAAGCGGTATCATCAACATGCTACGAATTTTAGTTGCTGCAAAAGCTGGTTGTAAGGTACGTAAGCCAGGAGTTTCATAGATATCTGAAATCGCCCAAACATCATACTCGCCAGACTTGTAATATTCTTGCCAGACACTATATTGTTCTAGAAACGCGTAGAGCGTTTGTTGTGGAATTATAGGCTGCTGACCAGATGTATAAAGATTGACATAATCATTTCCAGGTTTTAAACACTCGCTTAAGCTTCTGGTGTGGCTATTGTGAAAATTTGAGGAATCATCTCTCACGCAAAGCCTACCACCAGAACCACCAAAGATCGCAATTGCTGTTTCTAAGGCTGACTGTAATGCGATCGCAGGTAGTGAATGCAATAAGGTAGCAATGCGGTTTATATTTATTTCCCGCTCGGCTTGATCACGGGCTTGAGCGAGAAGCTCACTATGAGCGATCGCCACTGATAGGTGTTCGACGACCATTTGTAACACTTCAATTTCATATTCGCTCACCGACCTTGACAAGGAATGATGAGAAACTAACAAACCCCAAAGTTTATCTTGATGGATCACTGGCACTACAATGGTCGATTTGACCCCCATCGCTTTGAGATACTCAACATGGCAAGGATCTATAGGACGGTAACGAATATCCTCAGATACAATCTCACCAGTATCCAAGTCACGCACTATACTTTGGCCAATCTGCTGATGATCAAGATCGACAACCGAACGCACCCGTGACTTGATAAATAATTCACGAGCATGGGAAGGAATATCATCCGCAGGAAAATTTAACCCTAATAATGATGGTAATTTGTTGTCATTGATTGACTCAGCAATTACCTGACCACTATCATCAGCATGAAACTTGTAAATCATGACTCGCTCTGTACCGAGAAATGAGCGAACCTCAGCCACAGTTGTTGTCAAAATTTCTTGTAATTCTAATGAGCGACGAATACGGTTAGTAATGCGACGCAACAAGTCTTTTTGTTCAAGATTTACTTGCAGGTTTTGTTCCTGATATAGGGTCATTTTTTTATTAAAAAATATCAGTAAAATAACTAATGCCACTATCTACAAGGATGGCAACTGGTATTCAAAAATTAAAGTGTTAGAACTGCATGTTTTTTTCATGCATGAACAGCAAATATAAACTATTTTTCAGTTTATTTAATAAGTTTGTCTTCAGTAAAAATACTGGTAAGTTTATTAAATATATTGGTGTGGTTATATTTAGACAGCAGAAGTCGGGGATCTTGTTGTTCACGAATAATTGAAGAATGCTGACGTAGCAGTCTACGGAAGTCAAAAGTCAAAAAGCTTTATTCCAAACATAGAAAACAGATAAAGGCTGTTTTACCCAAACGGTTTTTGGCAAAATCTAATGATTTAATGAGAAGGGTAAAACATCAAAAAGATTCAGGGAATGGGAAAAAACACCACTGCCTTAAAGTTTGTAATCTTACTTGGTTTTGTTAGTTTATGTGCGGATGCTACTTATGAGGGAGCGCGTAGCATTACAGGTGCGTATCTCGAAACTTTGGGAGCAAGTGGCACTTTAGTCGGCTTAATAGCTGGATTTGGGGAATTAGTTGGTTACGGCTTGCGTCTTGGAATTGGTTATTTGAGTGACAGAACACATCAATATTGGAATATCACTACTATTGGTTACTTTATAAATACAGCTGTCGTCCCCCTTTTAGCTTTAGCAGGTAGATGGGAAGTTGCAGCTGGTTTGATGATAGCTGAACGCACGGGTAAAGCTATTCGCACACCACCCCGCGATGCACTGCTGTCTCACGGCGTCAGCCAAATTGGTAGAGGCTTTGGCTTTGGACTGCATGAAGCGATGGATCAAACTGGTGCAGTGATGGGGCCTTTAGCTGTTGCGGCTGTTTTGTATTTTCAGGGTGGTTATCAGAATAGTTTTCTAATTCTCATCGTGCCAGCAATTTTGGGTTTAATGATGCTGTTGATATTGCCTCATTTATATCCAAACCCCCAAGATTTAGAAAAAGAAACAACTAGCCAACAGCAGGAAAAATTACCACAAGTTTTTTGGATTTATTTGGGTGCTGTTGCTCTTGTAGCAGCTGGATATGCAGACTTTCCCCTAATTGCCTATCACTTACAAAAGCAAGATATTGCTTCTGGGTTAATAATTCCTTTAATTTATGCATTGGCGATGGGTGTCGATGCTGTAGCAGCACTGATATTTGGGCGATTATTTGATCGCAGTGGAATATTTATCTTGATTTTAGCAGTGCTGATTTCCTGCTTATTTGCACCATTAACTTTTTCAGGTAACACGAGTTTTGCCCTTACAGGTATGATTTTGTGGGGGATTGGTATGGGCGCTCAAGAATCAATTTTAAAAGCTACGATTGCTGGAATTGTACCAAAATACAAACGGGCTTCTGCTTATGGAATATTCAGTGCTGGCTATGGTTTGGCATGGTTTTTAGGTAGTACTCTGATGGGTGTTTTATACGATTGGTCAATTACTGTTTTAATTATTTTTTCTGTAGTCAGTCAACTATTAGCGATTCCTTTCTTATTGTCGGTAAAATCACAAGCAGATACCGCGATGACAAATAAATAAATTTTTATGGTAGATGCTAATAGTGATATTTAGAGTCATTTACCCTGCTGTAATTTGGTAATATCTCATTTCAAAAACTGCCAAGTTAGTAAAATAAAATTTCATGCTGTTTTCCATGAGTAAAACATGGTAACAGTCCAAAACTTTACTTAAGTGATGAATTTTCCCCGATATTGTGATCGTATCCAGAAAATGTCAAAGACTTCCGCATCTTTTCCACAACTCTAATCAAGAACTGTTTTTGTTCTCCCGTAGCTTGCAAATCATCGAGTGCTTTTCGTAAATCACCTGCTTGTTGTTGGGTTTTGGCAAGTAATTCAACTTGCTGAAGTGCCATTCCAAGTTGGGCTGCTATTTGACTGAGGAATTTAATGTCAGATGAATCCCAATGGCGAGGGGCTGAGTGTTGATACATAGCTAGCAAACCCCAAAGTTTTTGACCGACAAAAATCGGAGCGATCGCAAAGGCTTTGATCTGAAACTGCTCTAAAATATCAAGATGACAGGGAGTAAATTCCATTTGATAAATGTCATCAACGACGCATGTTTGATTATGGCGATAGCGTCCCCCTTGTGTTTCTTGTAAATAAGTATCATGCCAAACTGTATTGACGCCTAGTTTGCTCAAATTTGACCACTCTGGATTAGCCGCTTCAAAACTACCGACAAATTCACCACTCCAATCATTGTTGAAGCGATAAACACTCACGCGATCAGCTTGCAGTAATTGACAAAGTTCTTTGGTAGTCGTTTGAAAAATTGTCCCTAGTTCGAGAGAGGCGCGAATTTTTGTAACTACATCTAATAATAACTGCTGTTGTTCTGCTGCCTTTTGCAATTCAACAGCCTGTTGTTTTGTTTTTGCAAGTAATTCAGCTTGCTGGAGTGCTACTCCTAGTTGGGTTGCTGTTTGAGTTAGGAAGTGAATGTCAGAAGATTCCCAATGGCGGGGGGCTGAGTGTTGATAAGCAGCGAGTAAACCCCAAAGTTGTTCGCCAACAAAAATCGGAGCAATCGCAAAGGCTTTAATCTGAAACTGTTCCAAAAGCTGGATGTGACATTGCTCAAATTTCATTTGATAAATATCATCCACCGCCAGTGTCTGATTGTCGCGGTAACGTCCCCCTTGTGTTTGTTGTAAATAAGTATCGTTCCAAACTGTATTGACGCCAAGTTGAGATAAATGTAACCACTCTGGGTTACTCACCTCATAATCACCGACAAATTCACCACCCCAATCACTGTTGAAGCGATATACACTCACACGATCAGCCTGCAATAATTGACAAACTTCCTTGCTAGTCGTTTGAAAAATCGTCTCAATATCAAGGGAGGTTCTGATTTTAGCAATCACCTCTGAAAGGGCTTGTTGTTGTTTGATGGATTGTTCTAAGTTGGTAGTATCTTGTTGGACTTGAGTGCTGGCGTTGGTAACAAGCATTCGTATCTGTTGAGATTGCTCGTTTTCGTGAATTGCAAAGGCAAATTGTTGACCTAACTCTCGTGCTAATTCTACTTCTTCGACACTCCACTCACGAGGTTGTGCGGCTTTCGATTCTTGCCAAACTTCAAAGGATTGACGGGGATACAGTTGTCGTCCATCAGGGTCAAATTCCCCCGCCCAGAGGATTTTTGTTTCAACTTCGTCCCGGAAAATACTTAAGTATCCTAGCAATTCTTGGCGATAATTGAGTGGAATCATTAAAATGCTGCGAATTTTGGTAGCTCGAAAAGCAACTTGCAAAGTTCGCAAACCAGGAATTTTATAGACGTCTGATATCGCCCAAATATGATATTTACCAGATTTGTAGCGTTCCTGCCAGACGTTATATTGTTCCATATGTCTGTATTTTGCTTGCTCTGGGATCACAGGTTGTTTGCCATAGGCATAAACCTTGATATGCTCATTATCAAGTTGCAAGCAATTCCCAAAGCTTTCCATCACGACTGGATTTTTCATGCAAAGCCTACCACCAGAACCACCGAAAGCAGCGATGGTTTCTGCTAAAGCTGACTGATACTCAATTGTGGGTAATGAATGCAGTAGGGTAGCAATACGTTTTATGGTAGTTTCCCTTGTAGCTTTTTCCTGAGCTTGGGTGATCAGGGTACTTTGAGCGATCGCTAAGGAAAGTTGATCAACTACCATCTGTACCACATCTAATTCTGATTCTGGAATTAAACGAGATTCCGAGTCATGAGATACCAAAAGTCCCCAAAGTTGTTTTTGATGCATAATCGGGACTACAACAGAGGACTTAACTCCCATCGCCGTCAGGTATTCCACATGACAGGGATCTACCGGACGGTAAAAGTCTTTTTCAGAGAAATTTGCTTCGTCTTCCAAATCTTCACATAGGGGAATGCGACCAATTTGTTGAGTATCAACATTCACTATTGAGCGCACCCGTGAGTTGATAAACAGTTCTCTGGCTTCAGGCGGAATATCATCGGCGGGAAAATTTAGCCCCAGTAGCGAAGGTAACTTATTACTATCCACAGATTCCGCGATCACTTGACCGCTTTGATCCGGATGAAATTTGTAAATCTTGACGCGATCGCTTCTAAGAAATGAGCGTAATTCTGCCACCGTTGTGGTCAAAACATCTTGTAATTCTGAAGAAAGACGGATACGGTTGGCAATACGAAGCCGTAGAGTTTCTGGCTTGAGAATAAGCTGCATGGGTTCTGAGAAAATTAGGTATTAGTTGTGATTAAGATAAAGTTAAATCTCAGTGTATAATGATACAATCGCATCAAATTAAGCTTGGTTTTAATTTATACGAAAGTTAATAAAAATTTTTCTTGCAATATAATAACAACTTAGTGTCTCAACGATACCATTAAGAAATATTAATTAAGAACTGCTGACACCTACAGCAATCCGTTTAGTAGTAGTGAAAATTGACAAAGTCAGAACCTCGATTTCTTTAAGAAATCGGGTATCTTGTTGTTGATGCTAAAGTAACAGTTTATTTGCTTGTTAATTAATAATTATTGATGAAGTGGGTATTACCCACCTCCTACAAATTAACTATTTACAGCCTCAGCAAAGCGAATTTTCAAATAATCATCTTCCATTTTCGCTCCTGCTGGTTGCAGTGTTGCTAATGCTTGTGGCAAGACTAAATTTCGGCGATGATTACCAATAGTAATATTTAATTCATCACCTGTTTTACTAAGTTGAACTTGGTTTTTAGGAATACCTGGTAAATACAATTCCAAGCTGTATTGATTGTGATCTTGTACAACTCTAATCGTGTTTTCTTTGTAATAAACCTGACTGGGATCTTCATCCTTATAGAGAGTTTCTTTGAGTTGTTCTAGGGCTGCTAAACCACACATTTCTTCAGAAAACAGAGGTACTTCCTTCACGGGTAAAGGATGAAAATTGTCGTGAATCTCCTGACGATATTGCTGTTGGTTCTCTTTCCATTTTTGAAAGAATGAGTCTTGGACTTCGTTGGGAATAATGCGATTTGCGATCACTAAATCGGTCGCAACATTATATAAACTCAAATAAGCATGGGCGCGAAGAGATTCTTTAATTACCATTTTTTCTGGGTTGGTAATCAGACGCACTGAGGTTTGATTATTGTCAGTTAAGACTTTTTCGAGTGCTTCTATTTGTTGATAAAACTCATAAGGTGCATCCATCACCTCTTTATCTGGTAAAGAAAAACCAGCAATGGGTTTAAACAGAGGTTCAACCAGAGGTCTCAGAGCAACAGAAATATTTTGAAACGGTTTGTAAAAACGGCGCATATACCAACCACCGACTTCTGGTAAACTCAGCAGTCGCAATGCTGTACCCGTCGGAGCGGAGTCGATAATTAAAACATCAAAATCGCCTTCGTCGTAATGGCGTTTCATTCTTACCAAGCCAAAAATCTCATCCATTCCTGGTAAAATTGCCAATTCTTCCGCTTGTACCCCATCCAAACCTCGCGCCTGTAAAACTTGAGTGATGTAGCGCTTGACAGCACCCCAATTTCCCTCTAATTCTTGTAGCGCATCTAGTTCCGCACCCCACAAGTTTGGGCGAATTTTCCGGGGGGCGTGTTCTAGTTCCAGATCAAAACTATCTGCTAAAGAGTGAGCGGGATCTGTACTCAAAACCAGGGTGCGATAACCAAGTTCTGCACAACGCAGTCCAGTAGCAGCAGCTACAGAAGTTTTACCTACACCACCTTTTCCGGTCATCAAAATTACGCGCATGAATGATTCTGCTTTATCTGAGAAGTTTTTACATTTATTTACATTATCGATTGTTTAGCAGAGAAATGTTGTTTGATCACATCTAGACGCGAACAATTCCAATAATCTATGTGAGAAGCTATCAAACCATCAGAGTTGAGACGTAATTCACTCCAACCAGGGATAGAAATACGTGGTTTCCAGGGGAGAGGAGTATTCCAACTGAGTGTCCACTTAGTTGTAATTGTGTCTCCCTCTTTTTGGATATCATGCAAATCCATTTTGGGATTTAAAAAAAAAGTCTCAATAAATTTAATCATCAGCTTGTATAGCTGAATACCCCGAAAATTAAATACTTGGTCTTGAAAATAAACCTCTTCAGCGTAGATGCTATAAGTTTGATTTGCTGGAAATCTTTGATAATCTTCTTTGAGGATTTGAATGATATCCATAGTCCAATATGCTTGGTGTTAAGGATAATTGTAGGTTGGATTAAGACTTTGCGTTCGCCCTTGGCGTTCTTGAAGGCTTTGAAACTGTAAGTTAATTTCTAAAATTTCTGAACAAAACTACCCATAGTTTTTTGTCCAGATTTCTATGAGCGGGAACCCAACAAAAGCTTAAAAATATTTCCCTTTCTCTGCAAACGTTTCAGTTTATTTTTATACCCAAAATCTCTAAAATCCCATTAAAATGCAAAAACCTGGTCATAGGGGACCAGGTTCTGCAAACTCTTTGGTGATCAAGTTGATGTTATCGTTCAGAGTTAAAAAAAGTAGATAGTTAAGGTGGACATCACTAACAGCAAACCCAGCATAATCTTGTTTTTCCGCTTAGGGATTTGGCGTCTCCTCTGTAGGAGAATATGCCACTTTATATTACTGTTATGCTGACAGTTTACTAGGGCTTCATGACGGGGGACACCAAGTCATTTGCCCAATTCAGTTTGGTTGTGCTTTGTCTGGTGTCCTGTTTATTAATCTATCATTCTAAAAATTAGTTGCAAGTCTGTTTTAACTGAAGTTAACGAGTCTTTAAGTTTCTCAATGTGTTACTCCCAACTCCACATGATCGGACTGTCATCGAGATGATCGGTAACGATGCGTCCAATAGCATCGATTTGTTGCAGTTCAGCTTCGGAAAGTTGAATAGAAGCAGCTTTAGCATTATCTTTTGCTTGTTCTGGATAGCGTGCGCCTGCGATCGCTTGAGTTTGAGGTTGAGCAATTAACCAAGCTAGGGCTAACTGAGCTAAACTACACTGATGCTGTTGTGCAATTGGACGCAATTTTTCTAAAGCTTGTTGAGCGCGAGCAAAGTTTTCTCCTTGAAATAACTTATTACTAGTACGGTTGTCTTTGGGGTCGAATTTATGATCTGGACCAAATTTCCCAGTCAACAATCCCTGTGCCAATGGTGAGTAGGCAAGAATAGATATATTATTTTCTATGCAATAGGGCATCGTATCTTTTTCTATCTGCCGCCAGAATAGAGAATAGGGCGGTTGTAAACTATCAATACGTCCGTACTGAGATGCTTCTGCTAATTGGGTGCGGGAAAAGTTGGAAACACCAATAGCCCGAATTTTTCCTTGCTCTTTCAGGTGGTTGAGAGCATTCATTGTCTCTTCTATGGGGACAATTTCACTGTTAAATGCACCTGATGGCCAATGGATTTGGTAAAGATCAATGTAATCGGTTTTCAGATTTTTGAGTGAGCGATCGCAAGCCTCTATAACTTGATCATACTTGAGATGGTTGGCAAAAACCTTAGTGGCATATTCGACGCGATCGCGAACATCAGATAAAGCTTCAGCAACAATGCGTTCTGAGTGTCCATCACCATATACTTCAGCAGTATCGATGGTGGTGATACCTGCTTCAAAAGCTGCACGTATGGTTTTAATCGAATCTGCATCCTCAATTCCCACCCATGCTTTTTTACCAGCTTGCCAAGTTCCCATTAAGATAGGTGTAATTGTCACTTCCGATGTACCCAAGTGTCGCTTTTGCATGTTTAGATCCCAATTAATAATGCTTTTTTGATCTTAAGCATCGAAGGTAGATCGCACTTATTCCAAAAGTCACAAAATAGGTACACAACTGCCGTAAAATGAACTCTATTCGGCATCTATCAACCTGTTCACGCCCATGCTTTGTGACTATTTGGTACAAATTCTGACTGCTCGCGTTTACGATGTTGCCCAAGAAACACCATTAGAATATGCTCCAAATTTATCTGCACGGTTGAATAACAAGCTACTGCTGAAACGCGAAGATATGCAATCAGTATTTTCCTTTAAGCTGCGTGGCGCTTATAACAAGATGGCAAATTTATCCCCGGATTTGCTTGCTCAGGGTGTAATTGCTGCATCTGCGGGAAACCATGCTCAAGGTGTGGCTCTTGGTGCGCGGGAGTTAGGAACACGAGCAATTATCGTTATGCCAATAACCACACCCCAGGTAAAGATAGACGCAGTCAGAGCGCGTGGCGGTGAGGTGGTGTTACATGGTGATACCTACGATGATGCCTATGCTTACGCTCGTCAACTGGAGGCAGAAAAAGGCTTAACTTTTATTCATCCCTTTGATGATCCCGATGTCATTGCTGGACAGGGAACCATCGGTATGGAAATTCTCCGCCAATACCAGCAACCCATCCATGCAATTTTTGTCGCGATTGGGGGAGGTGGATTGATTTCTGGGATTGCAGCTTATGTAAAACGGTTACGTCCAGAGATCAAGATTATTGGGGTTGAGCCAGTAGACGCAGATGCCATGTATCAATCGCTGCAAGCTGGGAAACGGGTTCGGTTGTCCCAAGTCGGCTTATTTGCTGACGGTGTAGCAGTGCGGGAAGTAGGAGAGGAGACTTTCCGGCTGTGTCAGCAGTACGTCGATGAAATTATTTTGGTTGATACAGATGATACTTGTGCAGCTATTAAAGATGTGTTTGAAGATACAAGATCAATAGTAGAACCTGCGGGAGCATTGGCGATCGCAGGCGCTAAAGCCTATGTAGAACGGGAACAAATTCAGGGACAAACATTGATAGCTGTTACCTGTGGCGCGAATATGAATTTTGATCGTCTCCGCTTTGTTGCAGAACGAGCTGAACTAGGTGAACGCCGTGAAGCCATCTTTGCTGTGACAATTCCAGAGGAACGGGGAAGTTTACGTAAGTTTTGTGAATGTATGGGTAGACGCAACCTGACTGAGTTTAACTATCGAATTGCTGATCAAAAAGAAGCTCATATTTTTGTAGGTGTACAAATCGAAAATCGTAGCGATCGGGCAAAGTTGGTTACAACTTTTGAAAGTTGTGGATTCAAGACAATTGACTTAACCGATGACGAACTGACAAAATTACATCTGCGCCACATGGTAGGCGGACACTCTCCCCTCGCTCATAATGAATTACTCTACCGCTTCGAGTTTCCCGAACGCCCTGGCGCATTGATGAAGTTTGTCGGTTCTATGAGTCCCAACTGGAATATTAGTATGTTCCACTACCGCAATAATGGGGCAGATTACGGAAGGATTGTGGTAGGAATACAAGTTCCTCCTCACGAAATGGAAGAGTGGCAGGCTTTTTTGGATACACTTGGTTATCGTTATTGGGATGAAAATAAGAATCCAGCGTATAAGCTGTTTTTGGGTTAGAAAAATAGCAGACGATTGCATCCAAAATGTGTTGGTGTTCTTAGTATCTTTGTGGTAGAAAATAATGTCTGAAACCCAGTACGATTTTGTTGTCGAGCGGTGCTGGTGATGGACGATCCTGCAAAATTTCTCGTGCTGTATTTTCTGAGGCGGTTTGATTTTCTATGAGTTCAAAAAAATCAGTGCAAGCAATGCAAAACTCTGTAAGCTGCAATATATCTGCTGTGTTTAAAAATCTGGCTGATAATTGTAGAGAATTTAGATCAAGGAGAAGCATCTCTAATTTTGGAGTTAGACAAAAGGCGATCGCTATCTTACAGAATACTTACAGTTATTAGAACGTTTGGGAGTATCAGAGTCAGATCGTATCCAAACATACATAATAAGAAAGAAAACAAAAGCCCCCTATTAGCACAGGGAGCTTTTATGGATTCGTAATAGTATTAGATCCTGGCATCGAGCTATTTTGACGGTCGGCAACCCGACAACTATCGTCGCCGCAGCAGCGTTTCACAACTGAGTTCGGGAAGGGTTCAGAGTGGTTCCACCGCGCCATAGACACCAGGAAAAATCAGTGGTCAGTTATGAGTTATCAGTTATCAAATAATGTTCACTGATAAGTGTTAACTGTACAAAACCCTGAAGACTGCATAGATAGTTGAAGCGAATAAATGTGTTTGAGAGGTCAAGCCCTCGGTCTATTAGTACTCCTCAGCTTCATACATTACTGTACTTCCACTTAGAGCCTATGAACAGGTGTTCTACCTGTGACCTTACTGGATTGCTCCATGAGAGTACTCATCTTGAGGTGGGCTTCCCACTTAGATGCTTTCAGCGGTTATCCGCTCCGCACATGGCTACCCAGCGTCTACTGTTGGCACAATAACTGGTACACCAGCGGTGCGTCCTTCCCGGTCCTCTCGTACTAAGGAAGGCTCCTCTCAATACTCTTACGCCTGCACCGGATATGGACCGAACTGTCTCACGACGTTCTGAACCCAGCTCACGTACCGCTTTAATGGGCGAACAGCCCAACCCTTGGGACGTACTTCCGCCCCAGGTTGCGATGAGCCGACATCGAGGTGCCAAACCTCCCCGTCGATGTGGACTCTTGGGGGAGATCAGCCTGTTATCCCTAGAGTAACTTTTATCCGTTGAGCGACGGCCATTCCACGCTGTGCCGTCGGATCACTAAGGCCTACTTTCGTACCTGCTCCACTTGTTGGTGTTGCAGTCAAGCTCCCTTTATGCCTTTACACTCGTCGCACGGTTTCCAAGCGTGCTGAGGGAACCTTTGCGCGCCTCCGTTATCTTTTAGGAGGCGACCGCCCCAGTCAAACTGCCCGCCTGAAACTGTCTCCCGACCGGCTCACGGTCGCGGGTTAGAATCCTAGCTGAACTAGAGTGGTATCTCACCGTTGGCTCCATATCCCCCACAAGAGATATATCTACGCCTCCCACCTATCCTGCGCAAGTCCAGCCCGGACACCATTCCAGGTTACAGTAAAGCTTCATAGGGTCTTTCTGTCCAGGTGCAGGTAGTCCGTATCTTCACAGACAATCCTATTTCGCCGAGTCTCTCTCCGAGACACCATCCAGATCGTTACGCCTTTCGTGCGGGTCGGAACTTACCCGACAAGGAATTTCGCTACCTTAGGACCGTTATAGTTACGGCCGCCGTTCACCGGGGCTTCGGTCGTCAGCTTTACACACGCATGTGCTGACCAACTTCCTTAACCTTCCGGCACTGGGCAGGCGTCAGCCCCCATACATGCTCTTACGAGTTTGCGGAGACCTGTGTTTTTGGTAAACAGTCGCCTGGATCTCTTCACTGCGACCCAATTTCTTGGGTACCCCTTCTTCCGAAGTTACGGGGCCATTTTGCCGAGTTCCTTAGAGAGAGTTATCTCGCGCCCCTTGGTATTCTCAACCTCCCCACCTGTGTCGGTTTCGGGTACGGGTAAAGCATGTTCAACGCATTCATAGCTTTTCTTGGCACTTGTTTGAGCTACACGGAGTTCGTAAACTCCTCCCAATCCAGTCAGGGTGTAGCCTACACTCATGCGTCCCTAAAAATGCTCCCATACTCTAGTCAGGGATTATTCACCCTGTGTCCATCGACTACGCCGTTCGGCCTCGCCTTAGGTCCCGACTAACCCAGAGTGGACGAACCTGGCTCTGGAACCCTTGGGGTTTCGGGGTGTATGATTCTCACATACATTTGCGCTACTCAAGCCGACATTCTCACTTCTGTACTGTCCACACCTGCTCGCCGCTAGTGCTTCTTCCTATACAGAACGCTCCCCTACCACTTGTAAATTCATACAAGTCCACAGCTTCGGTACATCGCTTAGTCCCATTCATTTTCGGCGCAGGAGCGCTTGACCAGTGAGCTATTACGCACTCTTTCAAGGGTGGCTGCTTCTAGGCAAACCTCCTGGTTGTCTGTGCACTCCCACCTCCTTTGCCACTTAGCGATGATTTGGGGACCTTAGCTGGTGGTCTGGGCTGTTTCCCTCTTGACGATGAAGCTTATCCCCCACCGTCTCACTGGCAATGTGTTCTCTGGGTATTCAGAGTTTATCTCGATTTGGTACCGCTCTCGCAGCCCGCACCGAAATAGTGCTTTACCCCCCAGATTTATTCATTACCGCTGCGCCTCAACACATTTCGGGGAGAACCAGCTAGCTCCTGGTTCGATTGGCATTTCACCCCTAACCACAGCTCATCCGCCGATTTTTCAACATCGGTCGGTGCGGACCTCCACTTGGTGTTACCCAAGCTTCATCCTGGCCATGGTTAGATCACCAGGGTTCGGGTCTATAAACACTGATTCGCGCCCTTTTCAGACTCGCTTTCGCTTTGGCTTCGTGAAATTCACTTAACCTACCAGTGCCTATAACTCGCCGGCTCATTCTTCAACAGGCACGCGGTCATCCGTTGAATCGGACTTCCACTGCTTGTGGGCTTGCGGTTTCATGTTCTTTTTCACTCCCCTTATTGGGGTTCTTTTCACCTTTCCCTCGCGGTACTGTTTCGCTATCGGTCACACAGTAGTATTTAGCCTTACCGGGTGGTCCCGGCTGATTCACATCGGATTTCACGTGTCCGCTGCTACTCGGGATTCAGCTACTATCTTCAAGCTTTTGACTACAAGACTTTCACTTTCTCTGGTACAGTTCTTAGCTGCTTCGTCTAGCTCTACGATTCGACCACGCTGTCCCACTACCCCAAATTGCAAGCAATCTGGTTTAGGCTCTTCCCCGTTCGCTCACCACTACTTGGAGAATCTCGTTTGATTTCTTTTCCTCCAGCTACTAAGATGTTTCAGTTCGCTGGGTTCGCTCTTGACTGTCTATATATTCAACAGCCAGTACTTAGGGTTTCCCCATTCGGAAATCTCCGGCTCAATGCTTGCTTCCAACTCCCCGGAGCTTATCGTTGGTAACCACGTCCTTCTTCGCCTCTGTGTGCCTAGGTATCCTCCGCAAGCCCTTATTAGCTTGACCACTTCACATTACTTTGGTGTCTGTTTTGTGTTCAGTCTTCACTTCCCAGTTCTCTATTTTTGCTTAGATTACTGTTCACTGTTGACTGTTCACCTCACTACCTACAATTCGCTTCTCTATGCAGTTTTCAAGGTTCTGGCTGGAACAATACCCAGCAGCCTGTTCTTTGACTTCAGGTGCTAGACTTTTCTGTTGCTTTTACACAGGTGGAGGTTAGGAGACTCGAACTCCTGACATCCTGCTTGCAAAGCAGGCGCTCTACCAACTGAGCTAAACCCCCGCTAAAGAATTAAAAATTCAAAATTGAGAATTAAAAATTAAAGAGATTTTCTAAAATTTTTAATTTTTAATTTTACATTTTTAATTGCTTCAGGTGGGCCATCCTGGACTCGAACCAGGGACCTCACCCTTATCAGGGGTGCGCTCTAACCACCTGAGCTAATAGCCCATTTATCGAACCCTTCTATAGTTTGAAAGCCACACTATCCTACGACCGACCTGGGATGACCAACTCATTACCTCTTTACAACTTCTATATTGTCCGAGGTCACTTGAGTGGGTAGGTCTCCCTTAAAAGGAGGTGATCCAGCCACACCTTCCGGTACGGCTACCTTGTTACGACTTCACCCCAGTCACCAGTCCTACCTTCGGCGTCCCCCCCCGCGAACGGTTAGGGTAACGACTTCGGGCGTGACCAGCTTCCATGGTGTGACGGGCGGTGTGTACAAGGCCCGGGAACGAATTCACTGCAGTATGCTGACCTGCAATTACTAGCGATTCCTCCTTCACGCAGGCGAGTTGCAGCCTGCGATCTGAACTGAGCCACGGTTTCTGAGATTTGCTTGCCATCGCTGGCTTGCTGCCCTTTGTCCGTAGCATTGTAGTACGTGTGTAGCCCAGGACGTAAGGGGCATGCTGACTTGACGTCATCCCCACCTTCCTCCGGTTTGTCACCGGCAGTCTCCTTAGAGTGCCCACCCGAAGTGCTGGCAACTAAGTACGAGGGTTGCGCTCGTTGCGGGACTTAACCCAACATCTCACGACACGAGCTGACGACAGCCATGCACCACCTGTGTTCTGGCTCCCGAAGGCACTCTCCCGTTTCCAAGAGATTCCAGACATGTCAAGCCCTGGTAAGGTTCTTCGCGTTGCATCGAATTAAACCACATACTCCACCGCTTGTGCGGGCCCCCGTCAATTCCTTTGAGTTTCACACTTGCGTGCGTACTCCCCAGGCGGGATACTTAACGCGTTAGCTACGGCACTGAGAGGGTCGATACTCTCAACGCCTAGTATCCATCGTTTACGGCTAGGACTACTGGGGTATCTAATCCCATTCGCTCCCCTAGCTTTCGTCCCTCAGTGTCAGTTGCGGCCTAGCAGAGCGCTTTCGCCACCGGTGTTCTTCCTGATCTCTACGCATTTCACCGCTACACCAGGAATTCCCTCTGCCCCGAACGCACTCTAGCTGTGTAGTTTCTACCGCCCTTATCTGGTTAAGCCAAACTCTTTAACAATAGACACACACAGCCACCTACGGACGCTTTACGCCCAATCATTCCGGATAACGCTTGCATCCTCCGTATTACCGCGGCTGCTGGCACGGAGTTAGCCGATGCTGATTCCTCAGGTACCTTCAGAACTTATTCCCTGAGAAAAGAGGTTTACAACCCAAGAGCCTTCCTCCCTCACGCGGTATTGCTCCGTCAGGCTTTCGCCCATTGCGGAAAATTCCCCACTGCTGCCTCCCGTAGGAGTCTGGACCGTGTCTCAGTTCCAGTGTGGCTGATCATCCTCTCAGACCAGCTACTGATCGTCGCCTTGGTAGTCCCTTACACCACCAACTAGCTAATCAGACGCGAGCTCATCTCCAGGCAATTAATCTTTTACCTCTCGGCACATCCGGTATTAGCCACCGTTTCCAGTGGTTGTCCCGAACCTAGAGCCAGATTCTCACGCGTTACTCACCCGTCCGCCACTAAACCCCTAAAGGTTCCGTTCGACTTGCATGTGTTAAGCATACCGCCAGCGTTCATCCTGAGCCAGGATCAAACTCTCCGTTTTG
>NZ_JBHFLM010000201.1:0-192135 GCF_041928655.1 Pelatocladus sp. BLCC-F211
CGGTTATTTAAATCAGTAGATGAGTTAAAGAATTTACTGGATAGATTGTTAAATCAGGGAGAACTAATAATTCAATGGGGACGAAAAGTAAAAAATAAAGGAAATGCTGCTATTGCAAACTAAATGTGGAACAGCTTATTACCCAGTTAGAAATTCCACATCGCTCAACCATCTATAGATTCGTCTCTAAACTAGAGCCAGAAGTAATAGCACAGGAACGCTATGGGAAGAGGATAGCTTCTCAAATGTATGACCCGGTGCTTAAAGGTCCACGCCCTACACGTCCCTTAGAGAGAGTAGAAATTGACCACACCAAACTGCCGCTATTTGTTGTGGATACGCAAACTCGGATGCCCATTGGTACTCCTTGGTTAACTTCTGCTGTAGATAAATATTCAGGGATGACGCTGGGCTATTACGCCAGTTTTGAACCGCCAAGTTATCTATCAGTAATGCAGTGTTTACTGCACACCATTCGCCCTAAAAATTATCTCCACTTTGAGTACCCAAGTGTAGAAAATACTTGGGACGCTTATGGATTACCGGAAGTAATTGTAGTAGACAATGGTAAAGAGTTTTACAGCACCCACTTTGAAGATGCTTGTCTGCAATTGGGAATCACCATTCAATATTGTCCTCCAAAAATGCCTTGGTATAAAAGCGCGATTGAAAGATACTTTGGGGCTTTAAATAGTCAACTGCTAAGTGACCAGCCGGGTAAAAGTTTTCCTAATTTTCTTCAAAAGTATGATTACGACCCGATAAAAAATGCAGTAATTTCTTTTGAAGCCCTACAAGAAATTCTGCATATCTTCATTGTCGATATTCATAATCAAAGTTCGCATCCAGAACTAAAGTCTCCACGTGCTAAAGTATGGTCAAAAGCTATCACCGAGTTTCCCCCTGCATTGCCAGCTTCTAATCAAGAACTAAAAATTTTAATTGGTAATATAACTACTCGTAAAGTCAGCAGACATGGGGTGGAGTTTGAAGGTCTATTTTACAATAGTTCAGACCTGGCACGTCTGCGTTCTTCTAGTTTGAAATCTGAAAAAGCAATTGTCAAGTATGACCCCACTGATTTATCCCGAATTTATGTTAAAGACCCAAATACAGGGCAGTTTTTAGAAGTTCCGGCACTTTCTCAAGATTACACAAAAGGATTAAGTCTTTGGCAGCACCAAGTGGTGAAACAATTTGCACGCACCAGTGTTGATAACGTAGACATTGTTGCTTTGGTCTTAGCTAAAGAGAAAATACAACAGATTGTCGAGCGGGAATGGAAAACAAGCAAGAAAGGTAAAACTCGTACTGCAATGGCTAGATGGCTTGGGGTTGGGCGTGAAGAGTTAAAGGGGGGCGACCAGGAATTTTCTCCTCCTCCACAGGAGCCGATTATAAAATCTACCATAAGTCACAGTCTAAATGAAGAGAAAATAGTTGATAATCGCGAAGAAGATTGTACGGGTGAAATAACAGGTGTATCTGACCTTGGTAGTGCCTTAACCAATTACTCATCACCCCTATTTACTCTCGATATAGAAGCATCGGAATTGGATAAAGTTAATCACAATTGTGATGCTAGTCAAACTCCAGTAGTAACTACAACTAAAGAGATTACCAAAAAACAACGGAAACGTTCAAAAAGTAAACCATCAACTGCTGAGATTGCTAAAAATGTTTCTGTTAGTGACTTTGATACTGATGAATGGAAGCCAGATTTATCTGGATGGGATGTCAGTATTGGATTACCAAGAGGGCTATAAATTTTTATGCATCAAGAACAGAAGCCCTTAAAAGAAATGACCTTGTCAGAAAGGTTATACATTGCTAATAACGTCTATGTGCTATATCCTCGCTTCAAGGAAATTTTAGCAGCAATAGATGATTGTCATCATTTCTCAAATCTAAAAGACGAACCTGAATGCTTATTTTTAAAAGGAGAAACTGGCGCAGGAAAAACTACGATTTTAAAAAGTTATGCCCAGAATTATCCGAGATACCAAACGCCAGATGGCACTATTGTCCCTGTACTCGAAGTCACAATTCCTTCTCCCGCAACGGTTAAAAGTGTTGTTACTAAGCTTTTATGGGAGCTAGGAGATCCTGCTTATGATAAGGGAACTGTTTCTAATCAGACTATCAGGTTAATTGGATTGATGAGAGATTGTGGAGTATCTCTAGTTTTTTTGGATGAGTTTCAACATTTTATTGACCGTGATTCAAAACGAGTTCTCAAAACGGTATCTGACTGGTTAAAGGATTTAATTCTAGATACTAAAGTGCCTGTGGTTTTAATTGGATTGCCTGAAGCTGAAACAGTTTTTCAATTCAATCCTCAACTGAGTCGGAGATTTGCTAATAGACACAACCTCAGTCCTTTTTCTTGGGAAGATTCTGGAAGAGAGTTTCGTACTTTTCTACATGCTGTGGAGTCACAACTACCCTTAATTGAGGAGTCTGCTTTAGCTGGCGAGGAAATGGCTTTGCGTTTTTATTATGCCTCTGATGGTATCGTTGCTTATGTGATGAAGTTAATTCGATATGGTACACATCTAGCACTTAAGCATGGTCAAGAAAAACTTGACTTAAATGTCTTAGCTAATGCCTTTGAAAAGTATGTAAAAGCAGATAAGCCCTGTAAGAAAAATCCTTTTATTGACTCGGATTTTTTAAGTGAAGTCAAAGACGCTTACCTCTATACTCCAACAATGGCTATGGTAGGAGCTACAAGTAAAAAAATCAAAACAAAGAAAAAAACTACCAAGGCATCTGATATTTTACATAAATAAAAGGAGTGAGAGTGCATATAGGTGAAAAATTGCTGCGTAGACCCCGCCCTAACAGAGATGAAAGTCTAGCTGGTTATATTATTCGGCTTGCTGAAAGTAACTATTATCCTTCTCCTAATTGGATTTTTCAGATGTCCGATTTGAACAAAAGAGGAATTTATGCGAATTTATTTTATCCTCACAAAGATGATTTACAGAAACTGAGTCTGCTATCAGAAATAGAGTCAGATATTCTTTGGTCGATGGCTTGGACTTCCAATCAACAGAGTCATAGCATAAATCTGAATACAGTAAAGATATTGGGAGAGTCAGTTCCAATCCAAACCATAAGTACACGAAGGGTGAAACTTTGTCCCATTTGTTTGCGCTCTGCATCTTATTGTCGGTCAATTTGGGATTTATCTTTGCTCACAACTTGTCCATTACATTACTGTTTATTAATTGATTATTGTCCCCAATGTAGTAAAGATATTAAATGGTCAAGACCAAGAATCGCGATATGCAAGTGTGGATTTGACTGGCGTAATTACGAACCACAAACTTTGAGTGAGGAACAAGTTTCCTTATCAAAACATGTATATAAGCTATGTCGGATTGTGGATTTAGAATCAGAAGTAATCAATCATTATAAAAATATCAACCCTGTTCTCAAGTTGAATTTCCGAGACTTTGTACATCTTTTACATTCTGTAATGAGATTTGGAGGTCTTTATCAAATTAGAGAGAGGTTTCAAAATCGGGCAAAATCTCTCTTTCACTCTCAAGGCTCTAACTGTTATTTTGACTTAGCTTTTTTTGTTGCACTAAATTGGCGTTCAGAATTCAAAAAACTCGTATTATCTCACAAAAATTGCTTTGACTCTGATTATAATGGTTGGTTCATTAAAAGACCTAATCCCCAATATTATCTGGATTTATTTAGATGTATATTTAATTGTTTTTCGACCAAATCCTGTGGTTTTATCACAAAAATTATCGAAGATTACTTTTGGAAGTTACTGGTCAAGATGTCTATCAAAAATGTGAAAATATCTGGAATTATACAACCACGTTTTTATTCTTTTTCTAGTCCTGTTAATCAAGGTAAAAGTTTTTTAAAGAAATTAGCTGTGGATTTGGAATTAAAAGAGTTAACTATTGCATCCTTATTTGCTAGAAGTAAGGTTGAGATATACAATGAGACTATTTTCTTTAAAATGACGTATCTGAGCGAACTTTCTGAGTATGAATTTTTTGAGTGTGATTGGTAATTGTGGTGCTTTTTTCTTGAGCAAGGAACCAGCGAATGGTTCTTCTCCAAAAGTTCTTGGCATTTGGACAGTGTCTCAGATGTAGGAAATTTTCATCTTTTGAGCGAATTGTGTCGGAATTTTTCATATAGTCCGCGACAAATTTTCACTTTATCCGCGACAACATGAGCCAGAACCCCTATGATTGGGTTATGAAATTTTCAACTTATGTGCGAACTTACAAGAAAATTGTTGCTGTGGAAGTTGTATTTGATGGAGGATATGTATGACTCACTTTTAAGTAGATCCACTTTGTTCAAAAACAGCCAACCAATAGCCTGTGAACAGCCGTGCCGATGCCAATTTTAATTTCAACCCAGAATCACTGGCGTTAACCGAACCAGTGCCGCTGACATTACACCCAGCTGAGGTTTATCTCAACAGTCTTGGTTCTGGTTCTCGGCGGACGATGCGAGAAGCGTTAAATGCTATAGCTCGGTTGTTAACGGCTGACAGTTGTGATGCTTCTACTCTTGATTGGTCGAAATTGCGCTACCAACATACTGCTGCGGTACGGTCAGTGTTGATGTCAAAATACAGTCCGGCGATGGCGAACAAGATGCTGTGTGCCCTGCGGCGGACGTTGAAGGAAGCATGGCGGTTGGGGTTGATGTCTATCGAGGAGTATGGGCGAGCAACTGATATTGGATCTGTGCGAGGTAAAAGTTTACTCAAAGGGCGGGCGCTGGCTGTATCAGAAATTTCTACGCTCTGGGATAACTGTATAAAGGACAACTCAAATTTGGGGATTCGTGATGCGGCGCTGTTGGCAGTTTTGATGGTAGGGTTGCGCCGCAGTGAAGTGACACATCTTGATTTGAGCGATTTTAGATCGCGCAGTCGCTCATTAACTATACGTGAAACCAAGGGGGGCAAAGAGCGAATAGTATATTTAACTGAAACTGGAGTACAAGCAGTTAAGGATTGGTTAAAAGTACGCCTACTAGAACCAGGCCCGTTATTTTATCCTTTAGATAAGGGACAAAAAGTTATACCGAGACGCATGAGCGAACAGGGGATATTGCGAGCATTGCAACGGCGTGGAGAACGTGCAGGTGTAGAAAATTTTACTCCCCATGATTTTAGAAGAACTTTTATTGGTAATTTATTAGATGCAGGAGCGGATATTGTCACAGTATCTAAGCTTGCAGGTCATGCATCACCAAGTACTACTTCTAAGTATGACCGACGTGGGGAAGAGGCGAAAAAGCGGGCGATTGATTTATTGAATGTACCCTTAAAAAGCACTACCAATAGCAGTAGCCAAGCTGCATGTGCGGGGCAATCCAAACACCCAAAACAGTCTCAACGAGTGCAGGCAAACACATCGAATCTAAAATGCCCTAACTGCAAATCAAAGAAACTTCAAAAAAATGGTTTTCAGGTATTAGCTGATGGTTTAAAGCACCAACGTTTTCGATGTCAAAACTGTGACTATGTGTTTACCCCCCTTTTATCAATTCCGAATTAAAAAGTTGGAAATTAAGCGGAGGCTGATAGTATTACTCATTCTTCACTGCGACCGTTACCATTACGGGGTTCATAGCGTAGGTAACGCCAGATTTCACGAATTTCTCGGCTGTTTTGCGCTACTAGCTGTATGGTTTCAGTTGTTGAAGTTGTGACTAGTTCGGCTAGCTGATTCATCCGCATCTCCAGTCTGTTTATCTGTTCAGAATTCTGTCTAGTCTGCTCCTCAATCCTTGTAAGCGTTTCATCATGCCTAGATACAGAATTTTCTAATCTACTGAGAACTTCATCATGGCGATCAAGCTGTTGTTGCTGCCTCTGGGCTTGCCTAGTGCTAAATTCGGCTAGTTCACGGTGTGCGATCGCTAATTCATTGAGGATTTGGCTGTGGACTGCTTGAGTGACTTCAATGCGGTCTAGTCTACTTGGTTGGTCTTGAGTCATTTGTTTCTGGAGTTTAGTCAGCTTGACAGGGGGCTGCGGTATTAAACCAACGAGACATAACAATGATTAGGTACAACCGGGCTGCATCAAGTTTAGCTCGAATCAGGTTTTTTAAGTTTGCCGTTCCATAATAGTGCGATCGCTTTTTCACATCTCCTAACTAGCACATTTTTCAAAGGAGGGCTAAAAGCTTTGCCATATAAGGCTTCTAAAATGTGCAAGTTAGAAGGTACCTCATAAACCTGCAATACGCTGTAACTTGGTTTTGCTCAAATTTTCGTAGTAATACATTTTGAAGTGCGGAATGTGAGCAGTTTCAACTTCTACTTTTATGAGCAGCGTTCGCAAGAATATTGTTTACTGCCATTACAAACTCTTGTTCCAGATAGGGTTTGGTAAAGTAAGCAGTTGCACCCAATTGCATTGCTAATTGGTAATGTTTCTCATTGCTACGAGATGTGAGTATAACAACTGGAATTTGCAAAAATTGAGGATTTTGACGGCGGTAATTGAGAAACTCAAAGCCATTCATTCGAGGCATTTCAATATCACAAATTACGAGTTGCACTGAAGAATTTTGCCGTAATTTCTCGATCGCTTCTTGTCCATTTTGTGCTTGTAGAACTCGAAAACCAGACCTTTTTAGGGAAAGAGCCAAGCTGCGGCGGAGAGTGACTGCATCATCAACAACCAGAACCATAGGTGCTAGAACGGGTTTGCTGGGACTCAAAGACGGACGAACTGATATACTTTCAGTCTGAGATGGAAATCGCAAACCAGATGTATTGCTAAGTGTATCCCTGTTTTGCGTTTGCACAAAGTTCAAGAGGCTATCAGCATCAATCACAGGAATCAAACTGCCATCTCCCAAAATGGTGCAGCCATAAGTATAGCTAGGTGGTGTGATCGCACCACCAAAGGGTTTAATCACTAACTCTTGCTCGGTCAGCAGTTGATTAACCTGCAAAGCCACTAGCTGCCGATCATGGGTGAGGAGCAATACTGGCAATTCCCAAGATTCGGGTGCAGAGATAGAAGCCCATATCCGACTAGGAGAGGTTTCTGGTAGCGGACAGCCATAATCTAAAAGGTCAGCTAGTTGATAAAGTGGAATAATTTTTTCTTCCCAAAATAGGAAGCGCTGTGTTCCAGATTGTCTGATTTGGACGGTTTGAGGTGCTAATATTTCAACCACGCTGTCAGTGCGTAAGGCAATGGTGGTCGAACCGCTACTACAAATCATTAATCTGGCCATGATTAAAGTTAACGGCAAATATAAGGTAAAGGTTGTTCCCAGGTGGGGAACAGACTTCACAGTAATTGTTCCTTTGATTGATTGTAATTGCGATCGCACCACATCCAGACCAATGCCTCGCCCTGAGAGCTGATTCACCTGAGAAACTGTTGAGAATCCTGGCTCAAAAATCAACTCGTAGAGCTGGGTTGGAGGAGCGATCGCCACCTCTTGAATTGATAAGTAGCTTAATTCTAACGCTCGACTGCGAATCCGTTCTAAATTCAGCCCTTGACCATCATCCTTTACTTCAATAATTGTTTGATTGCCTTTATGATAAGCGCAAATTTCAATCTGCCCTTGTTCTGGTTTAGAGTGGTGTCGTCTGACCTCTGGTGGTTCGATACCGTGATCAAAAGCATTGCGAAGTAAATGTAATAATGGGTCATAAAGTTTTTCTAGGATCGCTTTTTCTACCAATACATCAGCACCAGTAAACTTTAAGGTGACAGGTTTATGATAGGTTGTGGACAGATCTCGCAATACACGAGGAAAACGATTCAAAATTTCGCCCAAGGGTAACATCCGCGCTCGCAGCAGGTCATCCCGTAGGTTTGTCAGCATGTGTCGCTGTTGAGCGAGGGTGTGTTCCGACTGCTTGGCAAAGAAGTTCATGTCGTCAGTAATTTCTTCTAGCTGCACCATCTCCTCAACAATCTCCTGGACATGGGAGTGCAAAGCTCCATATCTATCTATCTCCAGGGAATCAAAATCGGGCGTAGTTAGATGATCTCCACTGGCAGCAACGTGTTGAGTTTTGTTGGTCTCCAAGAGGTGACTTTGTTGTGGAACAGCTTCACGAGGACGATCACGTTCTGGCATCATCAGCGTTTGATCACACAGTTGCCGCAACTGGTTCATTTGCCTCTGCAATCGGGCAAACCGCTGCCGCAAGTTTCGCAATCCTCCTTGAAGCTGCTCATTTTGGAGGAAAAGCCCTTCACGGCTAATAACCAGTTCGCCCACAAGGTTGTTCATGCTTTCTAGGTGCTCTGAGTCTACCCGAACGGTCAAACTTGGATTGGTTGGCAATTCAACCTGATGAACGTAGAATGGGGGAATTGTCTGGTATGGCTCGGTCGGTTGACTGACTTGCAGGGCACTACCAAGCTCAGATGGAATGGCTTTTGGGGAGAGATTTAGCTGATGTTGAGGAATGAGGTGCGATCGCTGCTCAGGGTTCTGGAACTCCTGCTTTGGGGACGCCACAAATTCCGCACTGCCTGACTCATCTCCATTTTCTTCTGCTTGAAGAACACTTGAAATTTCGACTGCCGTTGTCGGTTCAGGATCTTCAGTTTGGAGGTGTAATAAATCGTTACTTACAGAGACTGAAGTTGACAAACTTGCGGTTGGGTTAGCGTCCTCAAACTGAGGTATGATGTTTATCAGGTCAGAGATAACTGACTCTGTTTCCGGAATTGGCTGCACCACAGTCAATTGCTCAGAAATTGATGAAGTGGTCGTTGTGGTATTTGCCAAGGCCATTAAGGAAGCCGAAGCACCTGTTTCTTGAACGCGATCGCCTGAGAGTACCGCAGTTCGATATCGCTCAAAATCAATCAATGCCAATAGTGTAATTTCCAAGGCACGGTACGGGTAAGCCTCTAGAGCCTGGAGAGCCATTTTGGCAATTGATCCAAATTCTGGCAGGTTCAAGAGTTCGGCAAATCCGGCAAAAACTTCTGCTTGCGCCCGCAACTCTCCTGCAACTTGATACTGATGAGGAGCGGCAATAACCATTGCCAACCGCTCCAATCCTTGAGCAACATCCACAGTAAAAATGTCAGTCACCAGATTGACACCTAAATCGGGTGAACTCGGAATATATCGATCTGTGTTGAATAGTGCATCTCCACAACGGGCCTCAAGTTGGCTAAAAATCGGTTCAGCGATCGCCAAAGCTGCCTCTGGGTCAAAACACCCTGTTGTTATTTGTTCTATCAAGGGTATACGGAGACAGTCGTAAGCTTGTAATAGATAGGTTTCTAGCTCTGTATCAATTTCTAATGTTTCGTCATAGAAAGCTCCCAGAATGTTTTCCAGACGGTGCGCCAGCGTTGCGATCGCACTTAACCCAACGCTAGCGGCTCCTCCTTTGAGGGTGTGAGCAGTACGCATTAAGTCGTGGACTTTGGCTGTGCTCCGCTCTTGGTTGAGCGACAATAATCCAACTTCGAGTACTTGCAGTAACTCAGGTGCCTCTTCAACGAAGAATTGGTAGGCTTGGTCACGGATATCAGGGGGAATTGCCATAGTAGTCTGTCAACAGGGAAGGGATCGGGGAAGGTGGGGCCCCCTCTGGGGATAAGGGGTAACGGGGATCGGGGATCGGGGACACGAGAGATGGGGAGAATAACTAATGACCAATGACAATTGACAATTAACAATTGACTACTGAACTTTAAATTGCCCGACACTCTCCTGTAATAATTGCGCTACTTGGCGCAATTGCTCAAACGACGATAAGACTTGATTGGCTTCTGCTGAAGTTTGATTGGCGATCAAGGCAACATCCTGCATAGTTCGGGTGACAGCTTCGGATGTTTGAGATTGAGAAATCGTTGCTTGAGAGATCGTAGTAACCCGTTGGCTAATTTCAGAACTGACTGCTGTAATTTTATTTAAGCTTTGGCGAGTGTCGTCTATGAGCTTGGTTCCGGTCACAACCTGCTCTGTCCCCGATTCCATGGCTGTAATCACTTCTCTTGTTTCTGCTTGAATACTGAGAACTAACTGTCTAATTTCTTCTGTTGCTTCTGCGGATTGTCGTGCCAGTGTCCGTACCTCATCGGCAATCATGGAAAAACCCCTTCCTTCTGATCCCGCGCGGGAAGCTTCCACGGAAGCATTGATAGCTAGAATATTGGTTCGAGCAGCAAAGGCACTAATCAGCTCAACAGCTTTAGAAATTCTTTGTGAGGACTCTCCCAAATATTTCACCTTCTTAGCGGCCTCCGCAACCGTTACCCGGATTGCCTGCATTCCATCCACCGTTTGGTTCATGACAGCATCTCCTTCAGCTACAGTCAAATCTGCGAGTTTCACAGCCTCTTCTGCCTGTGCAGCATTGGCAGCAACTTCTCGGGCAGCGTTTGCCATTGTTGTCACGAGTTTTAAGGCAGCAGTTACTTCCTCTGCTTGCCGTAATGCCTCTGCTGATAAAGATTGTATTGAGGTATCATTTGTGTCCGTTGTGACAACTACTTGATTAGTGGCTTCCTGGACTTGCAGGACTATTTTCCGCAAGCTAGCCACAGTAGCATTGTAGACGTCTGCGATCGTGCCAATCTCATCATCCGTGACCTTTGCCCGGATCATCAGATTTCCTTGGCTAATGGGATCTACTTCTTTAAGCAGTTCTAATGCCCGTTTTTGCAGCCTTTCTTTGAGTTGACGCTGCTCTTCTGCTAGATGGATGGTTCGCTCTAGCAAATCGACTCGGTAGATCGAAAGCCCAAGTTCATTGCTTAAGCGTTTGAGGAAATTAATCTCGGACTGCTGCCAGTTACGCAAACTTGAGCAGCTATGAGCAATTAACAACCCGAAAATCTCATTACCACTGAGAATGGGGATGATCAAACTTGCTTTAACTTGTAACTGCTCTAGCAACTTGAGATGTTCGGGATGAAACTCTGCCTGGGAGATATCATCTGCGACCAGAACTCGGCCTTGATGGTAAGCATCACGGACTAGTTGAGGAATGCAGGAATCATTGACGTTAAGTTCAAAGGCACTTGACCAGTTTTCTGCCACAGATTCTGAGATAATGCCTCCACTGGAGCCAGCATCGAAACGATAAATCACCAGCCGATCCAATTGCAGGAGATTTCGGGTTCCCTCAAGGGTCTGATCAAAAATATTTTGCAGATCCGGTGTCCGTAATGCCCCAGATCCTTTGGCTGCCGTCAGTAAGCGCTCCTGCGCTGTTTCAAACGCTTGTGCTCCTGAAGACTCCTGCAACTGTTGTGCCATCTGGTTGATGTTGCTTGCCAGTGAAGCAATTTCATCTGTTCCCTGAAAGCGTAAACGAGTTCCCAATGCTCCTTGACCAATTTTTTCAACTGCCGTTGCTGCTGCTAGAATTGGGCGAGTTGCGCGGTTGGCAATCATCGCTGCGATCGCAGCTACCAATAAGGCGGTGATCGCAGTTCCAATCGACAGCGTCAGCAGAAATTGTCGTTGCGTAGCGAAAGCAGTCTCTGTATCAACAGATACAATCGCCTGCCAATTGAGATTTGGCAATCCTCGTAGCTGAACAGAAGGACTATAGGTGAGCAGATGCTCAGTCCTGGTGATTGAATTGTAGGAAATAATAGTGCTAACCTGATTGGCTGCCTTGATGCGCTCAAATAAAGGATAAACTTCTTCAGCAATAATTTTCTTGTATTCCTCTCGACGCTCCGTTGTGGCTGGATTTGCAGCATCAAATGTTATCACCTTTGTCCCTTCAGTAGAGCCTTCAGGGCCAAGAAAAATCTCGTTAGCAGTATTGATCAAGTAATACTGTGTTCCTTGAGTTCCATAATTTCGGAGTACCTCATCCAAAAATTCCATCGGCACACGCGCCCGGATGAAACCAATGGGTCGATCTGTGGTTTTATCTTTAATAATAGAAGCTGCATAAAGAGCATAAACCTTTGAGCTTTCCGAAAGCCTTGGCTGGCTGATGCTCGCTCCGTTGTTTTTTAAGGCAGCTTGAATATAATCTTGGTTAAGCTGGTTCCCAAGAGGAGGCCCTGCTGTTTGAGCAACTACATTTCCCTGTAAATCAAAAATTGCAATACTATCATAGATGCCATAGCTATTCATGAGGCGGGTAAGAGTTGCTACCTGATCTTCGACTGTCGCTTGCGATCGCAACTGGGGATCGGTAAAAACATCTAGGCTTGCCATCGCTTGGATGTCATTAAAACGTTGACGCATAAACAGGTTCGCTTTCTGTTGCAAGTCAACTACCTTTGCTTTGCCAAAAGCTTCCACTTGCTGAGTAATTGACTGATCGGCAAAATAATAAGCAGTTCTCCCAATCACTAAGACGGGAATCGTACTCATCATCACCGCCAAAGAGGTGACTTTTGCTCTCACATGCACGCCTTGCCACCAGCGAACCAGTTTGCCTCCCACAGGCGTTTGTAAGTTGTCGGCGATCGGCTCGATTTTGTTCAACAGGGGCTGTTTGGAAGTTTGGCGTGATTGTAGCGGTAAAGCATCAGTGGAATTTATATAGATTAAATCAGTGCTCTGGTGATCTGCGAACTTAGAAGTTTTATGTTCACTGCGATCGGATTTGAATGGCTGTTGAACCATAATTACACATTGTTAAGTAGTTGGACAAAATTAAATTTCTTAGCCAAGACAGGGAATACGGAATGGGAAACAGGGAACAAGAAAAACAATGTGTGTAATTAATCCTGTCTGAGTACATTTACTACCGGGGCATGGCTCGCAGAATTGCAGAACCATCTAAAACTGCTAACATCACATCATTAGATTTCCACCAATATCCGCGCAAAATATGTGTTAACTTCGGATTGAGCGTGAAGTTTGGAGGACATTGAATGGCTTGCCAATCACACCATTCAATATCTTCGACTCGATCAACGACTAGCCCCAGCGTCTGACTTTTCGGCTGAGTCTTTGTGGATTGTTCATCAGCCACTTCCAACACGATCGCTTCATACACCGAAGGACTAGTTATCTGTTCGTACCAGGGAGCAAGTCCGCATAGGTGGCCAAGATCGATCATCCAAAGAACTTCACCCCGCCAGTTATAAACTCCCATCACCCAAGACGGCATATGAGGAATTGGTACAATTGTGCCAATCGGAATTGTCAGCACCTCAGCTACCTGTTGAATGGGTAACAGAGCCGTCATGTCTTGCACAAGATGTAGCCGTAAAAATTGTTCACTCTGGGCTGAAACCGATACCAGGGCTGAGTCTTGCCTATTCTCAGGGGATGAGCTTGAATTTGGCAGGAATGAAAAGTTAGTCATTGGAGTTGCTTCAGGTATCACTACTTTTGATGAACTGTTTAATTGTCTGCACCAGTTCTTCTTGGTCGATTGGTTTCGTCAAGTAAGCAGATGCTCCCTGTTTCATACCCCAAAATTTATCCATTTCGCCTCCCTTAGTAGAGCATAGGACAATCGGAATCTTATTTGTATCGGCGTTTCCCTTAAGTTCACGACAAACCTCAAATCCACTACAGCCAGGTAGAACAACATCCAAGAGAACGACATCCGGCTTCTGTCGGCTAATAGTGGCAATGGCTTCTTCTCCAGTTTGAGCAATTAAGACATCGATGCCTCCTTTCTGAAGACAGCCGATCAAGATTTGCATATCCGTTAATGAATCCTCGACAATTAACACAGTTCCCATAGCTTCACACAGAATAAATGAGGTTGATTTAGTTAGTAGTCACCAGAGAAATCGTATGCACCCTAAATATTTTTGGATTGTATAGAGTACAGCATCAGCAGATAGCGGCTGACTGGGAAAATCCGACGCTCCAACATAATTAGAGTTGCGACGGTGTGCGGAGCCAGTATCGGCTGTCACAATGAAGACTCAGAATATTGTGAAAATACGCAACTTCGCATAACTGCTCACAAAGCTCATAACCATATACTTTTAGGTATGATCAAGTCCAGAGAAACTAAATCTGGCTTTTATGATTGGTAGCACCCCGATTGCCCGCAGGGGATAATCCACACCAATAACACTGATACCCAGCACTGGTGAGCAATGTTTCCATCGTGCGGAAGACTGATAATCTCCTATGATCGTGCGTTAAGTGTATTTTGATGATAGAAATTTTTCATATTTAACTAAATCTTTAGCTAGTCTTTATATATCTTTATCTAATTCATTCTGTTAAGGCAGTAGTAGTCTCTCAAGTGATTGAGGGTTTGTAGTAAGCACTTTAGTGCTTAAAAATTCAGGACTAAATTAAGTAAAAAGCTTACAGCATAAGTGTTCTTTCTTTTGACTTTTTACTTTTGCCTTTTTGTACTAGTACAGTCAAATGTTGCATCTAAAGAAGCTGCTATTTGCACAAATACCCGGCCGACTGTAGAAGTGGGATCTGTTAAAGTCAGTGGTTGTCCGATGTCACCTCCCGTACAAATTCGTGCATCGATAGGTATCTGTCCAAGCAACGGGACATAAAGTTCTGTTGCTAGCTGTTGACCACCACCACTGCCAAAAATGGGAGTCGGTTCTCCACAGTGTTCACAGATGAGATAGCTCATATTTTCAATAATCCCTAAAACTGGAACACCCACCTGACGAAACATATAAATACTACGCCGGACATCTGAGATTGCCACTTGTTGTGGTGTTGCAACTAAAATCACCCCACAGATAGGACTTTCCTGCACGATTGTGATTTGGGCATCGCCTGTACCTGGTGGCAGATCAATCAGTAGGTAGTCGAGATCGCCCCAGGCAACTTCATGGATGAACTGTGTGACAATTTTATGTAAAACAGGGCCACGCCAAGCTAAGGGATGATCGGGTTCTGCTAGTAACCCAACTGACATTAACTTAATGCCGTGAGCTTCTAGAGGCACAAAACGTTGACCGTTTGGGGTGTCCAATATGTTCACACCTGTTTGTCCCAACCCCATCATCTGAGGCACATTTGGACCATAGACATCAGCATCTAATAGCCCTACCTTTGCTCCTTGTAAACTTAGGGCAACTGCCAAATTGACTGAGACAGTGGATTTGCCAACGCCACCCTTGCCGCTAGAAATTGCTAGAGTTGTTTTGACTCCAGGGATTGTACAAATATGAATGTATGCCTTTTTACACCAGGATAAAGTTGACAGAGCCGATTGAATTTGCTCTTCTAAGTGGTGTTGATGCTGCCCAACGTAAAGCCGCAGGTAAACATAGTTATCTACAACCCGTAGATTACGAACCATTCCCAAACTGACAATATTGTTTTTGAGAATTGGTTCGGTGATTTGCTTGAGACAGTTAATAACTGCTTGTTGGCGATCGCCCATCTGCAAGTCAGCTATTCTTCCTGAATTTTCTGCACTAGCTTGCTCAAAAGGAGAATCGTCACTAGGCATGGGCAGATCCCTGCTGCGATTCCTGAATAGCTTGAATGGCTCGTTGTGCGTAAATACAAACGTCTCGATCTGGGTCGTCTAGCGCTTGCTGAAGAGCATTGATCGCGGCGGGATTCTTGAGAATACCAAGGGCGATCGCCGCATCTCGACGCACATCTGAGGATTCATCAGTCAATGATTTCACTAATGCAGGTAAAAACCGATGATCTGGTGTTTTGTGTAATACCTGAATCGAAAATTTTCGGACTTGCCAATGTTCATCCTCTAGAGCAATCGTCAGCGCTGGCAATGCTGCCGGCGATGCATGGAGTGCCAGGGATTTAGCTGCATTACGGCGCACCTGCCAATCATCATCCGCTGTCAGCGCTTGACACAGCAAGCTAACCACCTGTTGATCTGCCAGATGTCCGAGCGTCAGGGCAGCTGCACGGCGCACTGTTGCATCGGAATCTGCGATTAACGCCAAGGCTGGCTGACATCGCTCGACTTGGTTGAGGTACCGGAGCGTTGTCACTGCTGCTTCTCGTAAATCTGGCTGTTCCGCCTCAAAAAAGGGCAACACATAAGGTAGAGACTGAACATCATGAATTTTCCTTAACAGAGTCAGCACACTGATCTGTACATTTAAATTGTCCTTTTGCAGAGCATCCAAAAGCAGCAGCAGATGATCAGGTGTAACTAACTCCCCTAAAGCTGATAGTGCTTCTTGACGAATTTCTGCATCAGGTGATTCTAAGCAGGTCAATAAAGCTGGAACAGCATGAGGATTTGCCAACTCCCACAGCGCTGTTACTGCTAACTTCTGCACAGCCAAGCTCTCATCCTCTAGTGCCGTCATCAATGGCTGTAGCGCTGCTTCCTCACCTAAATGTTGCAGAGTTTTTACCGCCACTAAGCGATCGCTTAACTCAGGCGATCGCAGCATGTCTAACCATTGGTTCAGTTCAGAATTTGTATCAGCAACCATGTTTTATTATTTACATTCACTATCAGCTATTACCGTAACAAAAATGGAATTTGCACCGTGATTGCGTTTGTAGGGCATTCTTTCTCACAGGGTAGGCAAAACCAGCATTCATCATACTTCATATATGCCTTGCCTGTTTCCGGATTCTTCACCAGCACATCTAACGGACAAACCTCAATGCAAGCCGTACATTTTTCCAGACACTTCGACTCATCAACAATCACCGGAACATCCACTCTTTGGATTGCTAAAGCCATAAATTTGATACCCTCCTGCTTTGAAAACTTAGTACAACATTACACAAATTCACAAAAACTCTGCGTTTAAAAACCCTCTGAACTTGACGCAAACCTAGCGAACCGCAACATCGTAAACTTCTTTCTCTAGATCCACCTCCACCACATATGGCTCAATCTGGCGCTTAAAGAGAATCATTTCTCCCGACTCATGCTTTTTCAAGTTAACGTGGCAGAACCATTCCTCATTATTTTTTTCTGGGTAGTCTAACCGATAGTGGTATAATCCCCAACGACTTTCTCGCCGATACAGCGATGACCGGGCTGCCATTTCCGCGCAATCTCGAATAAAGTGAACCTCCATACACCGCATCAGTTCGTGGGGATCACGAGCGCCCATCATGTCCAAAGTCTCGCTGTAGCGGGTAAAGTAGTTTAACCCAATTTCCATTTTGTGACCAACTTTGGGCGGCTGTAGATAATCGTTGACAAGTCTGCGTAATTTATACTCCACTTGTGTATGTGGAATACCATTCGGGCGAGTCAGCGGAGCATAGATCCGTGCTTTTTCTGCTGCCAAAAAGTCTAAGTCAGGCTCGATATGCTCCAAGTCTTGGATGTAATCTACAGCACGTGTACCTGCTAATCGTCCAAAAACAAATGCCCCAATCATGTAATTATGGGGAACACTTGCCATATCCCCTGCTGCATACAATCCTGGTACAGTTGTTTCCGCCTTCTCATTTACCCAAACACCAGATGCGCTGTGACCACTGCACAAACCAATCTCAGAAATGTGCATTTCTACGCCATGAGTGCGGTAATTTTCTCCCCGCCCTTCGTGGAACCGCCCCCGACTAGGGCGTTCGTTTGACCAAAGAATGGATTCAATCTCAGCGATCGTATCTTCATCGAGGTGGGTCATTTTGAGTTGGATCGGTCCTTTACCAGAGTGAAGTTCTTTCCAAACCTCCAGCATCATTTGACCGCTCCAATAATCACACCGGATGAAGCGATAACCTTCAGCATTGGCGGTGTAAGCACCAAAGGGACCAGCAACATAAGCACAGGCGGGTCCATTATAATCTTTGATCAATGGATTAATCTGAAAACATTCGATATTGGTTAGCTCTGCTCCGGCGTGATATGCCATCGAGTAGCCATCCCCTGCATTCGTGGGATTTTCATAAGTACCGTAGAGGTAGCCAGACAGAGGTAGCCCCAAACGCCCACAGGCTCCGGTACAGAGAATTACTGCCTTTGCTTGAATGACGACAAAATCCCCCGATCGCACGTCAAACCCAACAGCCCCAATCGCACGCCCATTCTGCACGAGTACACGAGTTGCCATAACGCGATTGGTGACTCTGGCTTTATGTCGTTTCACCTGACGGGTCAAAATCGTTTTGAGATCCTTGCCTTCTGGCATCGGTAATACATATTTTCCCACCCGATGCACTTGTTTTAAGTCGTAATTTCCTTGAGTATCTTTTTGAAACTTAACTCCCCAACTTTCCAGTTCTTGGATGATCTCAAAGCCAAGTTTACCAGTTTGATAAACTGCTTTTTGGTTTAGGATACCATCATTAGCAATGGTCACTTCGCGCACATACTGCTCTGGGGTGGAATTGCCAGGAATCACAGCTGTGTTGACTCCATCCATACCCATGGCGATCGCACCACTGCGACGAATGTTTGCCTTTTCTAAAATCAGCACATCACCATCGGGATTCGCTTGCTTGGCCTTAATTGCTGCCATTGTTCCCGCCGTACCCCCGCCAATGACCAGAACATCTGTCTGTATCCGTTGTGTGTTGATTTGAATATCCACTTTGATCTCCTCTCTAGCCGTTGCAGTTATCAGTTGTCAGTTATCAGTTATCAGTTGTCAGTTAATAATTTTCTTCCCCTGCTCCTCTGCTCCCTGCTCCCTATTCACTGTTCACTGATGACTGATAACTGTTTACTGATTCAATCTAACTCCATACTTTTGAGTGTTTCTTCTCGAATTAACTCAAAAATTTGCCGATTCATTTTCACAAATTCAGGCGACAATAGACTATCGATATGGCGAGGACGTTCTAGATGTACATCAATCTTCGCTTTGATATTACCGGGATTAAAACCCATGACAAAGATTTTGTCACTCAGAAAAACAGCTTCCTCAATATCATGGGTAACAAAAATCACCGTTGTTTGGAAATTACTCCAAATCGTTAACAATAGCTCTCGCATCATCTGACGTGTTTGGGCGTCCAAAGCTGCAAACGGTTCATCCATCAGTAGTACTGAAGGAGAGTTGACTAACGCTCTGACAATACTTGCACGTTGCTGCATTCCGCCTGAAAGTTGATGAGGATAGGAATGTCGGTGCTTATAAAGACCGACTCGATTTAAGTAATCACTCACCAACTCCTGGCGTTCTGATTTTGGTACTCCCCGAATCTTTAGCCCAAATTCGACATTCTGAAATGTGGTTTTCCAAGGTAACAAAGAATACTGCTGAAAAACAAAACCCCGGTCAGCACCTGGAGTACTGACTTGTTGTTTGTCAACAAAAACATTGCCACTAGTTGGTTTGATAAATCCAGCGATCGCATTCAGAATTGTTGATTTGCCACAACCTGACGGCCCCAATAAACAAGCAAATTCACCAGGATGGAGTTGAAGATTGATCGAATCTAAAACCTGTACCGTATGACCCTTCCGCTTAAAACAGACAGACAAATTCTCTATTTCGACGAATCCCTTTTGCGATCGCACCGAACTTATATTCGCCAGTGTTGCCATTTGTGGTAAATCTCCTGGACGTACAGTAATAACTTTACCTATTACCTATTGCCTATTGCCTATTGCCTATTGCCTATTGCCTATTGCCTATTGCCTATTGCCTATTGCCTTGTTCGATCAATTTATGGATTCTGCTTCTTCGTCACTCGCCACGGCATCAGCAACCGAGTTAGCCAATCAACGGCATAAGTGCTAAAAGCACCCATTAAACCAATCATTAACATTCCCATGACGATGGGGGGATAGTTCGATGTCACATAGGACTCCCAAGTCAGATAGCCTATGCCATAACGACCTGCCAGAATTTCAGCCGTGACTAAGCAGAACCAGGCGTTACCCATGCCAATCACCAGACCACTGGCAATACTGGGCATTGCTCCTGGCACAACAATATCTTTAAATAGATGCCACTGCTTTGCTCCCAAGCATTGACCCACCCGCAGCAGTAATAAATCTGTATTCTCGACGCCTCGGATGGTGCTGATGAGAATTGGGAAGAACGCACCGATGAAGGTGATATAAATCATTCCAGATTCTGAAGAGGGAAACATCAGAATTGCAAGCGGAATCCAGGCTACGGCGGGAATCGGTCTCAATAGCTCCAAGGGTGGAAATATCAAGTCTTCAATCTGCTGGAACCAGCCGATTAAGATGCCCAGGCTAATGCCAACCAAAGCAGCGATCGCAAAGCCAGATATGACTCGAACTGTGCTGGCCCAAATGTGCAGCATCGGGTTGTTGGAGAAGAACTCGATGGTTGACCCCAGAACTTCTAAGGGTGATGGTATCAGCGTGAAGTTAATAAAGAAGTTGAATTTGATGGTGCAGAGAAATTGCCAAACACCAAAAAATAACACTAGAGAAAGAACCCGCCGGAATCCCTTGGGGCTAAAAAAGAAGTGGAAGGGCGTTGGCGTACCCTCTCCTTTGGAGAATCGCTCACGGCGGTGTAACAGATTCAATGAGTGGGCGATTGTGGCGCTAAAGCCTCCAAACACTTTGCTTTTGAGTGAGGAACGCTCAGAAAACGGGCCAGACATTGAATACCTCTAGATAGTAGGTGTCCCCAACCTAGCTTCTCATAAATTTCGCAGCTGTTTTGTAACAATGTTCAAAGCTATCTTTAATTTTTATAACTTCGATGGTTGTTGAGTTTGAGCATAGGATTGCTGTAATCCTTTAAAATCAACAACTTTGACACCTGATTTTTGAGCAAAATCTTGAGCATTTTTCTGAGTTAAGAATGCAGAAATTTCATTACCATCTTGAACATAGAAGGAGTTTTCGGCTAGCAGTTTCCAACCATTGTTGCGATCGTGAACGAAGATTACCCCTTCATCCTGTTTACGTTCAGCCTTCAGCTTTTGTGACATTGCCATCATGTTTTTGATGGAGGCAAAATTCATCACTTTATCGTTACCTTTGAGCCAGAGTTGAGCAGCCATTTTCGGATTTTTAATCGGTTCCTTAGTTTGGGCATCTTCACCGGAAATCACAAAGTCTTTTGCATTTGCAACCTCATCATAATTGAGACCAACTTCTTTCATGGCTTGCCGCAAATAGCTATCATCCGCCCACTTTGTCACATCTTCAGGATTGACACTAGCATCTAACCGACCCAATTGCTTCAAGGTGACAACGCTATTTTTTAGAGCATCAAAGTTAACTTGACGAATTGTGGGATTAATTTGTTGTAATCCGGAGGGGCCAAAAAACATGTACATTACTTCACGCTCAACCCCACACCATTTCTCAACATTCGTTGCCATGGCCTCTGGCTGTTCTCGGAACATCTTATTTGCTTCTAACAATGCTTTAAGATAAGCCACAACAATTTCCGGATTTTCTTTAGCAAAATCTGAGCGGACTAACACTCCATGAAAGGTTGGAACTCCTGTCTCTGCTCCGTCGAAAATTTTTCGAGCAAAACCCCGAAAAGGAAATAGCTCACCGAAGGGAACAAAGTTAGCATGGGCATCAATTTGACCTGTCTTCAAACTGCTTCCGCCAACTTCTGGACTTTGGCTAATCAGAGTTACATCTTTCTGCGGATCTATCCCTACATTCCTGAAAGCTCTCAACAACATTCCGTGAGCAGCTGAACCAAAAGGTGCAGAAACTTGCTTGCCTTTCAACTCAGTTAAACTATTAATAGGGCTATTTTTGGGAACCATCACAGCATTCCCCGCTCCATTTGGGCTATAGGCAAGGCTGGCAATGTAAATTGTTCTTACACCATTTCCCTTCTGCTGGAACGTTGTCATATTAATGGTTGATGGGAAGTCACCCATCATACCAATATCAATTTGATTTGCCAACATTTTATTGGTGATGGGAGGCCCTGATGTATAGCTTGTCCACTCGATTTTGTATTCTACGTTTTCATATTTACCAGTTTTAGGTAAGTACTTTTCTAAAAGTTTCTCCTCTCGAATGACAGCACCTCCCGTTACCGTGTTAATGGTTTGATCTTGGGTGCCAATGGCAATGCGAATTACTTTTTTATTGGTGGAAGAGCGGCTGGTGGTATTGATCGAATTATTGTCGGAAGTCTGGTTAGAACAAGCACCAGTAAAAACTAGAGAAACTAGTAGTAAGCAAGATAGTAAATTTCTTCGAGTCATCGGGTATACACACATAACAGAATAAATCCTTGTTTCGTTGAGTTAATTCAGAGGACAAAATCAGCCTGGTTTGATTAGGTTAACGGCAGGTGATAGCGCAGAAGGCTTGGCATAATTCTCCCATGAATCAAAAGCTGTACATTTAAAATAAAGTCGTGAAGCTTAGTGGTGCAGAAAACTTTTTTTCTTTATTTTGTCAATCATTATTACTTGACCGGCTCTCTAGAATACTTTACGTTCTTCTAGATGAGCAAGAATATCTGAACGATCGCGCCACACAGGACGCAACTTTTTGTTGGCGAACATCTGTAACTGGTCGCTACTATGGCGTGATCCGGGTTGAGTTGCGTTACCGTAGGTAGTTAGTACCATTGCTCGTACTGGGTTAGAAAATTCAATTGCAGCAACATAAGAATCTCCTGCAACCGCTTGGAACTGACCGTTTTCACTAGGAGCAAAATCGACTGTACGAAAAATTCCTAAGTTACCATCCCCGCCATTACTAGGCAAATCTATATCCCCCAACCGTAGCCGGAAAACATCCCCCCACGCTACATCCATCGTTTTATAAGTTTTTTCTAGCTGTGCTGCAACCGTTTGGAGTGTAGCAACTGCACTTTGAGAATTAGCTAAACCATCGGGTGTAGTGCGGGGAGATTTTTCACTCCAAGGTTTACTAAAAGTTTTATCTAAGTCTATCTGTTGCACCCAAAAGGCAAATAGTACTCCTCCCCGACTCTCTGCATTGGCTTGGCGATCCCAGGCTTCTAAGACACTAGCTGCTCGCTGTCCTAAATCATTACCATACTTGCGTGCAGCTGGGATTAAATCATCCAAAATCCGATCAGCCAATTCCATCCGGGTAGAGTGCTTGTATGCAACCATTTCATCAAAAGATATTTTTTTATCCTCAGCCAACATCTTTACAGAATTTTGTGAGCGGAAATCCATATAACGAGGAGCCATGTAAGGTGGGTAATTCTCTGGATTAATTGCGGCTGGAAATGTAGTTGTCCAAGGTGGGTCATTTGTATTTTGTAACCAACCACTTTTAGGATCAACTATCCGTGGTAAATCTTGGTAAGGATGAATTTTTGTCCATAAGGTTTTAGATGTATCACCAGGGATCACACCTTGCCAATATGCAAAGTCTCCTTGAGAACGTACCGGAACTTGACCGTTGAATAGGTGCATAATATGCCCTTCTCTGTCCGCGTACATTACCGTAAACATTGAGAGTTGTAGGCGCTTGAGTGCGGTTTCAAATTGCTTGAGGTTTTGGGAACGTGCCATATCCCACCACTGCTGGAGTACACCTGGTCGGTCAAGACCTGCTACTCTCAGCGCCAAAGCTTTACCATTTTTCTCTGTGACTACAGGCCCGTGAACAGAAGTTTTCACTACTAATGGTTGCTCTTGCAAGGAGCCATCTTTCTGTTTGATCTTCAACGAGAGGGTTTTTGTGTCGAAGTTACGAACTTTGTTATCAAAGCGATAACCTTTATCCGCCAATGTCAGTTCGTAAACATCCCAGCCATCGTAGGTATTAACAGTGTGAGTCCAGCCCAAGTTGTTGTTAAATGCGATCGCCAATACAGGAATACCCACAAGTGTTGCTCCGTAAGCATCAATTCCTGGCGCGGTGATCTGGGCTTCATACCACAAAAATAAATCTGACCAAGGTAGGTGTGGGTTTGCTAACAACATTGCCTTGCCACTGGTAGAATGACTTGGTGCGATCACCCAACCATTAGATCCTGCTTGCAATTTTTCTTTGCTTAAGCCTAATATTTGCTCTGGATTAGCTACAAAGGTGAAATTGAGTACCCGATGTAGATGAGCCATGACATCTTCCGGCTTGACTGGTAGCACTACCTTGACTTCATTGTCAATCAACTTCGGATTTTGGGAAGCATAAGCATTGATCCCAGCCGCAAAAGCATTGAGATAACTGCGAAAAGTTGGATTCTGTGCCTTGTACCAAGTACGAGCGCGTTCTGATATTCCAGTCGTCAGTACCCATTGATCTGACTGTGCATATTTCTCTCCCCAGTACTCGGCTGCGCGTCCTCGTGCTTGACCATAGAGACGTAAAAGCAAATTTCCATGACTTTGCATTTGCGACCAACCGAAGGCATAAAATGCACTCTGGTTATCTTTACCGTATATATGCGGAACGCCAAAAGTATCCCATAATATCTCTGTGGATTTTGTTGGTACGGCTATAGTTTGGCTACTTACAAACAAAACCAGTATCAAACTGAGTATTAATGGTAAAACGCGTATTGATTTTCTTTTGTAAACCCTGAGTAAAATATCAATCCTCATTCACACCACCATGTGCAGATGTAACGCCTGTAATTTGTTATTTTTACTTACGTAATAAATGTGTAAGCTGGTGATTTAGATTAAACAGAACAAGAAAAGCTAAGATGACAACACCCATTGTGGCGATCGCAACTCCTGCTGCCTGTGCAAAAATAATTACAATCTGGTAGCGGATGGCATCATTAGGATTTAACCGATCTAAACTCAAAGATGTACCAGTCAGGGCATTACCCAAGACCATACCCAAAAGTGGAATCAAATACTGAGGCTCGTACCAAGGCTGTACACGTAGAATACCACTAACTATTATCCCAGTCACTAAAAATGAACCACTCAAAAGCGAAATAAAATTGTTCCAATAAATACTAGGAAAACGCCTACGTGTACGGTTGACACTAGATACACCAGCGATACATGTCATGCCCAAAGCCAAAACTATGATTAATATAGGATTGCTCAGAGTAAACACCCACTGCAATATGTAACCCACTAGTAGCAACTGTATGACCATCCGTAGTGAGGCTATCCCCAGACTCCGTTCCAGTCCCAACCGCAGACTAAAAGAAAGACCTATATTGACGACAATAAACAAAGTCGCCAAAGCCAATTGTCCATAACTAATCTGGATATAATTGGTTTCCATTAGTCTTTTTCCTTTAGGGTAATTTGGCGGTTGGTAATGCGTTCCAACTGGGTAGGATCATGACTTGTCCAAAAATATGCCCTGTAAGGTTGTTCATTTTGCCAAACTGCAACTAAAGCCTCTAAACTTTGAGCAGTGATCGCATCCAGTGAGGCGGTTGGTTCGTCTAATAGCAGTATAGAAGGTGAAAGTTGCAAAGCTCGCAAAAAGGCAACAATCTGCGCTTCACCACCAGAAAGAGCGCTTACAGGACGGTGCAAAAAATCAGGCGTTTTCTGTAAAAGATGCAGATAGTTTAGAATCAACTCGTGTTTATAAACTTGATGGCGGTGGACTGCTAATCGGTAAACTTGCTGAAGATTTTCCTCTACAGTTCCTTCCCAAAGAGCTGGTCGCTGGTGCAAATAAATGATTTGGGAACGATAAATGGGCATAAAATAGGAGTGAATTGGCTTTTGGTGAAAAATAACTTGTCCTGCTTGCACTGGATCGAGACCAGCTAATGCTCGTAGCAGCAAACTTTTACCAGATCCAGAAGCACCTACCACTGCGATTTTTTCCCCTGGAAATACTTGAAAATTTAAGTTACTCCAGATCCAACTTTCCTCAACTTTTCGACCCAAGTCTTGGACACAGAGAATAGGGTTGTTGGGAGACAGTTCTAGCTCAGTGGTCTGGTTTTTAGTAAGTTGATCTTTCATAGCTGTCTCCCGATAATCTTCAGAATACTTTGCGTTCTTCTAAAATGGGCAAGAATATCTGAGCGCGATCGCCCGCCGATATAGCACGCAAATGCAGGACACTACTTTTCGTTAGCTAACTTTGCATTTGCCACCAACAGAAGGCATAAAATAATCTAACAATATCACTTTATTGAGAAACTATATCAAAGCTTGAACGATATGTTTGATTCCTGTTTAAAAATCGGGAAGTAGCTACATGATCGCCAAAATAATGTAATCTATATATAAATTTATCAAGAAAGATTATCAATTTGATCATTATAAAGCTGTTCAATATTGAGAGTGCCGATTAAAGAAACAAATAACCAGTATCAGCATGACAAAAACAACTACAGCATTACCTAGAGGCTGGAAGACACCCCCGCTCACATCCTTGGTAGGTTTAGTTCTAGGACTAGTACTTTTACTAATTTGTTTGGTGTACAGTGTCACACTAGGTGCTGCGGATATTCCTCTAAGTAAGATTTTGGAATCCTTTGTCACTTTTGATGGTTCCTATGAACATCTAGTGATCCAGAGTGTCAGATTACCGCGATCGCTTATTGCTATGCTTGTGGGATCAGCCCTTGCAGTAGCCGGAGCGTTAATGCAAGGTTTGACACGCAATCCTTTAGCAGATCCAGGAATTTTGGGAATTGAGTCAGGAGCAGCACTGGCTGTAGTTGTAACAGTTTTTGTTTTGGGTAGTTCGTCTTTGAGTATTTTAACTATTGTGGCTTTCTTGGGGGCAGGAGCCACAGCAATGTTAGTTTACTTTCTTGGTTCTCTAGGACGAGGAGGAGCTACCCCACTGAATCTGACAGTAGCAGGCGCAGCGCTCACGGCTCTGATTTATTCTCTGACTACTGCTATTCTCATCGTCAGTCAACGCACTTTAGAAGAAATTAGATTTTGGTTAGCAGGTTCATTAGCAGGTCGAGATACTAACATCCTCTTACAAGCATTGCCTTTCGTTGCTATTGGACTAATAGTTGCTTTTACCCTTGGTAGACAGATTACTACCATGAGTCTAGGTGAAGATGTCGCCAAAGGCTTAGGTCAACAGACAGCTTGGATTAAAATAATCACCGCGATCAGTGTTGTTTTACTAGCAGGAAGTTCAGTATCGCTTGCAGGGCCAATTGGTTTTATTGGCTTAGTCGTTCCTCACATTGTGAGATTTTTCATTAAAGCCGATTATCGTTGGATTTTGCCTTACTCGGCAATTGTGGGCGCAATTTTAGTTCTGGTTGCAGATATTGGCGCTCGTGTGTTAGTCAAACCGCAGGAGTTACCTGTAGGTGTCATGACAGCACTGTTTGGCGCTCCCTTTTTCGTGTACTTGGCTAAGTCAAAGGTGAAAAAATGAGTTTTGATTGGCTAGTCATCCGTTCCCAGGCGATATCTTTCCGTATCGACCGACGTGTACCACTAATACTGCTATGTTTGGCAGTAGCGATCGCATTAGCAATGGTGATGAATTTAGAGCGAGGTGAATATCCAATTTCGCCTTTGGATATTGTCAAAACTGTATTGGGTATAGATACAGGGAACCCAGATCATGCTTTTGTGATTCATAACCTACGTCTACCCCGTAGCCTTGTCGCTTTTATGGTAGGAGTGGCGCTGGCAATTTCTGGCACTATTTTTCAAGGGTTGACACGCAATCCATTGGCTGACCCTGGTATTATTGGTATCAATGCTGGGGCAAATTTGGCAGCAGTGACAATGATTATTTTATTTCCATCAGTACCAATTTACACTTTGCCCCTTTCAGCCTTTGCAGGTGCTTTGTTGATGGCTGTCTTAATTTACTTGTTGGCTTGGAATAAAGGTAGTTCGCCGATTTTATTAATTTTGATGGGAATTGGTTTATCTGCGATCGCTAGTGCTTTCACCAACTTGATGATTACCTTTGGAAATATTTACGACGTTAGTGCTGCTTTGGTTTGGTTAGCTGGAAGTGTTTATGGGCGCACAAGTGAACAAGTATTTTCTTTATTACCGTGGTTAATTATTTTTGTACCACTGGCTTTGACACAAGCCAGACATTTAAACGCTTTAAATTTAGGAGATGATGTCGCCAAAGGTTTAGGTAGTCAGGTAGAGTGGCAACGTGGTTTATTAGTCCTAGTAGGTGTAGCCTTAGCAGGTGCATCAGTCGCCACCGCCGGAAATATTAGTTTTGTTGGTTTAATCGCACCCCATATAGGAAGACAGTTAATAGGCCCAAACCATGAAGGATTGATTCCTACCGCAGCGCTTTTGGGAGGAGGGATTGTTGTGATGGCAGATTTTTTAGGAAGAATATTGTTTGCACCTATTGAACTTCCTTGTGGAGTGGTAACTGCTGCTGTTGGCGCTCCTTATTTTCTGTATTTATTAATTCGTAATCGTAAAAAGTAACCTATGAAAGGACTGTCAACCAAAAGCCTATCTTTAGCTTACGATGGTGCGACGATTATTCGTGAGCTGAATTTGGCAATTCCCGTCGGACAAATTAGTGCTTTAGTTGGTGCTAATGGTTGTGGTAAATCAACTTTACTGCGGGGTTTAGCAAGATTACTTAAACCTTGTAGCGGTACTGTATATCTTGAAGGAACATCTATTTTTAATCTTTCCACCAAAGAAGTAGCACAGCAGTTGGGTATTTTGCCACAAGGTCCGGTAGCACCGGAAGGGTTAACAGTGCGAGATTTGGTAGCACAAGGACGTTACCCTTATCAAAATTGGTTACAGCAATGGTCAGTCAAAGATGAAAAAATCGTACAGCAGGCGCTAGAGATTACAAATTTGTTGAAGTTGGCAGACAGAGCATTAGATACTTTATCTGGTGGACAACGACAGCGAGCCTGGATTGCAATGGCGCTGGCACAGGATACAGATATTTTACTTTTGGATGAGCCGACTACTTTTTTGGATTTGGCGCACCAGATAGAAATTTTAGATTTGTTGTATGAGTTAAACCAAACTCAAGGACGAACAATTGTGATGGTGTTGCATGATTTAAATCAGGCGTGTCGTTATGCTGATTACTTAGTTGCTGTCAAAGATGGTCGCATTTTTGCTGCTGGAGAACCAAAACTAGTCATGACTCAAGAAATGGTTCAAGAGGTTTTTGGGTTGGAGTGTCGTATTGTGAGTGATCCTGTTGTAGAAACGCCCATGTGTGTACCGATAGGACGCAAGGGGAAAGGAAATTTGTGTTAATTAACATCAATGGATACGATATTTCTACTCAAAATGGAACGTAACGATAGGTACATTATTAGCAGCAAAGGAGCAACTAAAAACACTATGGCATACCAAGGGATGCCAAAATAGAGCATCATATTAGCCCAAATATATACAGTATTACTACAATAGCTATTGATTGCAGGAGTTCCCGCCACTTCTAGCGGTGGTGATTGAGTAAAAATCCGATATATATTTCCTATGGCAGCTTTTAGCATATCTATTGCTTGACTATTCCAGAAACTCCAAATAAAGAAATCATCACTAGCCATTCCATTTTTTTCTGCTAATTTTAATCTAAAATACCAATTTGAGATAATTGAAGAGAGTGAAATAATAAAGCCAAACCCAGCAAGAAAAGTACCATATATTTTCAATTTTGCATTTTTCAAGACATATTCTATATTGATAGCAAACGGAATAAACATAATAGGTAAAATAGTAATTATGTGACGAGGCCCCCATCCCCAAGCACCATACCAATTCCTTAATCTTGCATGTAGCAAGAACCAGAGTACAGTAATCACTAAAACATACATAGCTTCTTTCTTGTGTTCTCTATAAAATTTATAAAATAGAAATACTGATAAGATCAGTAGTGGTGCATAAATAAAAATACTTTTGCCAGGACTTAACAAAAGTCCACCTAAACCTATAATTAGATTACCATCTAAGGAATTGGTACTTATGTATGTTTCTGTTTGAACAGGAGAAAGATAAAAAATGCCTGTTCTTAAATTGTTATACCAAAACTGCCACAAAACAAAAGGTAAGAGTGTAAATAATCCAATAGATATTCTTCTCGTTAACTTTGTGACTGATTTAGTGATAAGAATCAGGTAAAAGAAAGAAGTCACTATTGCTAAAATCATAGAAATTCTGGTAATAAAACCCAGTCCTAATAAAATAAAACTAGTGACTAAATGCCACCACTTGTTACTCTGTTTATAGTTCAATAAAAACAAAAAAGATAGAGTTAACAATGTTGTAGATAATATAGTATCGTATAATTCTCTAGAGTAAGTCCAGAAATAGGTAGTTAAAGCTAAACATAGAGTTGCCAGAAAACTTGTAATAACTTGTAGAGAAAATCCCACACGCAAAATTCCAAAGAAAGTAGTTGCAGTTATTGCAGAATAGACTCCACCTTGAAAGGAAACTATAAACTGTTGAATTATAGTTATCAATTTTTTGTCACTGATAAAATTTGACAAAATATTTTCTATTAAAAAGTTCAAAAATGCGGTAGGTAATAAGAACAGTGCATTTCCAATCTCGTGTGCAGCATATATTCTTCCATTTGGTGCTGCTACAAAAACTCCCGGTATAGGCTGTACATCAAAGCCTAAGTGTCCATGTTTAACAATTTGTTCTGCAACTAAATAAGCATACCTACCTTCTGAAGAATCCCATCCATTGTTACTGAGAGCGAATAAGGCCCAAAAAAATAGAAAGACGCTGAAATACTTCTTATGATTAGGCTCCATTGACTGCCAAAATTTGATTATACTTTTCATGCAAACGCTCCTTGTTCCATTTTTTCAGATAAAAATTCCAAACTATTGGTAGGAATTTTCTGCAAAATAAACTTTGAAAAAACCAAAATTTGCATCTTATTTTAGGGAATCCTGGCAAAAGCGATCGCACAAATGCCAATTAGGATACTGCAACATCACACCTTAAGGAACTAGTGCCACAATTTGAAAATGTGGATACCAAAGAGTCCAACACAGAATCGGTTGGCTAACAATTGCTCCTGTTGATTGCAAAACCTGAACAATATCTCTAGACCGACGTTGGTGAACCCATTCTCTAGCTAGCAATAAGTCATGAAGCTGATTCATACAAGATCCGAGAATTTTCGATGCTTCTATGTCTTTAATAATCAACTTCGCTCCTGAATCCATAGTGGCGACGGTTTTTCGGATAAAATCATTTTGCCGTTCCAAAGGAATGTGGTGCAGAACATCAATCATAGTTACTGTGTCATATCCAGACAGGTTCGGAGGAGTTTCCTCTGGATGCAAGTGGAATACTTGAAATCTCTGAGGTTCGATTTCAAAAGCTTTAGAAGCTTTCACTGCTTGACGCGAAATATCATAGCCATGAGCAACTGTGACTGACCGGAATTTTAAAGCAAGATAGAGTAATGCTCCAGTTCCACAGCCAATATCATAAAGACTTGCGCCTTCAGGAATCTCTGAAAGAACCAAATCAAGGGGACAGATAAATGGGCGATAGCGTGTCTTGAGTGCAGCAAGACCAGACATTTTTTTACAGGGTGATTTAAGTGCGTGGAAGAGGCTCAAAGAATTCATACAAAAAAATCTTTAGATTGAAAGTTGTAAATCCTCAACAGACACCTTGATTGCTGATTTCTTCAGGCGTAAGATTTACTCGATCCAGCCTCGATGTTTCAACCAGAGAATAACAAGACAGGTGAAAACCCAACCACCGACAGTTACCAGGATTGACAAGTCCTTCAAGAGAATTTCTTCTGGTCGTTCGCTGCGTCCACCTTGCTCAACACCGATGTCAGTACGACGGGCAATTTCCTCCGGATCACTGAGGAGACGTTGACACTTCACAGGATGCTGACGGTCAGATTTTACATCCGCAATGTCATTCAGCGGATAGAAACTACTAGATGTACAACAAAAAACTAAGAATGCCAGCAGGCTACCCAATAGAGATGAGAGGTTGATGCTAAATGCAAACAAGGGTGCTGCAAATACTACTAGGTTTTTTGTCCACTGCCTGGGGCGTAGAGTAGCTAAATACGGGAGCTTTATGGTACGGGCTGATGTAGCCGACAAAGGTTGAGCGACAAGCGAATTCCGTCGAAAATCCATGAGATTTCGGTCTCTTTATCTAGAGGAACATTACGGTAAACGCACTTCATCCTGTATCCACTTTCTATTAAAACGTTTAGCAACTGTTATCTAAATTTTACTTTTAGTGATACTAGTAACCTAGTGGATAAAGCCAAATTTCTATACATTTTAACCCAAGTTGCGACTTATTAACTTTCAGTCGAATACAGTGTAACTTAAAATCTCAGGTTGAACAGCAATCAAATCTATACAATTTATTTTGAGCGATCGCATACCCGTTGAGCTTGCTTCTCCTGTAGGGTAGAATTATCGCCTTTTATTTACTAATAATAATCCTGTTGCTAAAATTGCAAAAATACTTCCAGTAATAAAAGTAGCTTTTGGACTGAGTAATTCCCACAAACTGCCCGCTAAAATACTCGCAATTAAAAGCGCTACACCAATAGCCAAGTTAATAAACCCAAAAGCAGTTCCCCGCAAATTTGTAGGGACTGTTTCTGCAACCATGGCCGACAATATGCCCTTGGTCATTCCCTGATACAATCCATACAGCATAAACAATACCCATATTTGCCACGAAACAGAAGTAAACGCAAAACCCAAATATGCCAAAGCATACAGTAAAAAACCACTCACTAACAGCCTTAATCGACCAATTCTATCTGATAGTAATCCAGCCGGATATGCACTCAAAAAATAGGTAATATTCATTACAACTATTGTTAAAGGTATGAAAGCAGTTGATACTCCTATTTGCTGTGCTTGCAGCAATAAAAAAGCATCGCTGGAGTTACCCAAATTAAACACTAAAGCAACTGCAACTAACATCCAGTATTCTTTACCCAAACTCTTGAGACTATTTCTATTTAGAAGATTTTTCTGTGTTTGTTCAAATTTTGTCTTTGGTTCCTGTATAAAAATAGCCAATAAAACTACAGCAAAAATACCTGGTATAAGTGCCACCCAAAAAACTAACTGAAAGTTTTGCCCAAACAGAGATATCAAAACAAATGTAACAATTGGTCCTGTAAATGCACCAATAGTATCAAGGGACTGACGCAAACCGTAAGCTGCTCCCAGATTAGCTTTATTGGTAACATCTGCGACCAATGCATCACGAGGAGCAACGCGAATACCCTTGCCAACTCTATCTCCAAAACGCGCCATCAGAACCCAAACGGGACTGCTAGCTATAGCGAATAAAGGTTTTACCAAGGTCGATAAACCATACCCAATCACAGCAAGTTGCTTGCGTTGTCCAAAATAATCGCTTAATATTCCAGAAAATACTTTTAATACAGAAGCCGTTGATTCTGCAATTCCTTCAATCAAGCCAACAGTAAATAAGTCTGCTCCGAGAGTGGAAACAAGAAATAGGGGCAAGATTGAATCAATCATCTTAGTGCTAATATCTGTCAACAGACTAACAAAGCCCAAAATCCAGACATTACGCGGAATATTGTGGAAAATTTGATGTTTCACTAATTTAATGATGGAATATTTAATAGTGAGAGACTCACGCACAGGTCAAGGAAAAACGTAGACACGAAGGATGGGGATAAGAGTTTCCGAGAATTTTTGCGTAAGCCCTAATTTATTATCGTTTATTTTCTGATTTTTGAGAATTACTATCATTTGTCAGTAGAAGCTGCTACTCTAGAAAAGAGTAAGTTATGAATTCCGACATGTACATAATACTCAATAAACTTTTTTGCAACACTTTAACTATCTTGTAGAGTGCGTTTTAAGTAGCGTATCAATCACGTAACTACAAACAATAAACAGTCGTGGCAATAACATCAAAGAAATCTCTTAAAGTTTCTAATCAGCGTCAGAATTCAGCCTATCCTTTACAACGCTTGTTAAACTATGGAAGTCAATATCGCCAACAAATTTGGCAAGCCACATTATTTTCTATCATTAATACGATTTTAGATTTAGCACCACCTTGGTTAATTGGTGTGGCGGTGGATATTTTAGTCAAGCAGCAAGATTCTGTAATTGCTCAGTTGGGTATAAAAGATATATTTTGGCAATTTTTACTGCTTTCAGTTGTCACTATTATTATTTGGATACTAGAATCTGCTTCCGAGTACGCATATAGTACTCTTTGGCGTAATTTAGCTCAAAATATCCAGCATGATTTACGCTTAAATACCTACAATCATGTACAAGAATTAGATTCTGCTTACTTTGAAGAAAGTAGTACTGGCAGTTTGATGTCGATTTTGAATGATGATATCAACCGATTGGAAGATTTCTTAAATTTTGTTGCTAATGAAATTATCCAAATTACCACCTCAGTGATTATTTTAACTTGTGGTGCTTTTTGGATTTTACCTCCGGCGATTACCTTGGCGACATTATTACCAATGCCGTTGATTCTTTGGGGTTCTTTTACTTATCAAAAGCTGCTGGAAGATCGTTATGCAGAAGTGCGAGAAAGGGTAGGTTTTCTCAACTCAAGATTGGCTAATAACCTCAGTGGTATTAATACAATTAAAAGTTTCACTGCTGAAGCTTATGAAAGCGCTAGATTTGCCGGAGAAAGCGAAGCATATAGAAAAAGTAATACTAAAGCAATTAGACTTTCTGCCGCATTTAATCCTTTAATCAGAATGTTAATTTTAGTAGGCTTTACAGCCTTACTATTTTGGGGAGGTATGGCGACCTATGCTGGTAAGTTATCTATTGGTAGCTTCAGTGTTTTACTCGTTTTAGTACAGAGATTGTTGTGGCCATTAGTAACATTAGGAGAAATATTTGATAAATATCAAAGATCAATGGCTTCTACCAATCGCATCATGGATTTATTAGATGCTCCCATTAATATTATTTCAGGATATAAAGATTTACCTGTTGAGCAAGTACGTGGAGAAATTGACTTCCAACAAGTCACTTTTGCTTATCACGATAGAGAGCCAGTAATTAAAAATTTATCCTTACATATCCCCGCAGGGAAAACTACTGCAATTGTTGGTTCTACAGGTTCCGGTAAAAGTACTTTAGTGAAATTATTATTGCGATTTTATGATATCTCTTCAGGAAGAATTATTATTGATGGTATTGATATCCAGGAATTAAATTTAGGTGATTTGCGTCGCAGTATCGGCTTAGTCAGTCAGGATGTATTCTTATTTCATGGTACTGTTGCTGAAAATATCGCCTATGGAACTTTTGATGCTACGGATGAACGAATAATTGTAGCTGCGAAAATTGCGGAAGCCCATGATTTTATTATGCAGCTACCCCAAGGTTATGAGACAATAGTTGGCGAGCGCGGACAAAAATTATCTGGTGGACAACGCCAAAGAATTGCGCTCGCCAGAGCTGTTCTCAAAAATCCGCCGATATTAGTTTTAGATGAAGCCACATCGGCAGTGGATAATGAAACGGAAGCTGCTATTCAACGTTCTCTAGAACGGATTACAGTTAATCGAACAACGATCGCGATCGCTCACCGTCTTTCTACTATCCGTAATGCTGATTGCATTTATGTAATGGAATATGGAAAATTGGTTGAGTCGGGGACTCATGAGAAATTGTTGGAGAAGAATGGAATTTATAGTAATTTATGGCGGGTACAATCAGGGGTGAAATAAAATTTAACCCTTGTAGAGACGCGATATATCGCGTCTCCATTTAGATTCATACTATGATTTTATCGGTGGAATTTGCGTGAAAATAGCAGACTTTAAAAGTTTAGGAAGCTGTTCCCAAGTGAAAGCTCCTTGACAACTTTTGATATACATTTGCATAAATTCCATTAATGCTGACGCACTTTTGTCTGGAGAAAGATTAACAAATAGATAGGTAGGTTTATCGTGGCTCGATACAGCTACAACACAGCCTTGTTTGCAAGCCCATAAACACTCAACAGGCTGAATTTCAAATTCCTCAGAGGGAAATTTTTCAGCACGCAAATTATTTAGTTGGTCAATTAAAATATCGCCATCGAAAGGTAATTTTTTTGGTCGTCTTTGAGATGAACGGTGACAGGATTTGCAGACGAAAAGCGTATGTTTTGACATAAATTTAGGGAGTATTGACGAGGTATTTGAATAAATCATCAATTACTGCATCAGAGGGATAGGATATATTTAGTCATGATTTAGGGTGTGTTGATGAGGTATTTAAATAAGTCATCAAGTATCTTGTTTACTCCCAAAGGACCAAAGCTAGCCCATACATCTGGTTTCACCTCATAAACTCGTTTATTCTTGACAGCTTTTAGTGAAGACCAAAGAGGATGTTGCAAATAGTGTGAAAGAGGTGTTTTTGCATAGTTGATAACAAATATGATATCAGTATCATATTTCTTTAATGCTTCAATACTTAATGTCACACTATAATTTTTTTGGTTCTCGATTATAGGCAAGCGACGAATACCAATATCAGTAAGAACTTGGTTATAAACTACATTCAGATTAGACACAAAAAATAAATCTTTACCAGAGTAGTTATAACCAATAACAGATACTTTGATTTTTTTTAACTGCTGTTCTATCTGTTTCTGTAATTCGATAATTCTTTTTTGATATTGATCTAAAACTTGTTTAGCTTTTTCTTCCTCACCTAAAACTTGAGCAATAAACTGAAGATTATCCTTAAAAGAAGTCTCAAATTTACTTCTATCAATTATCACTGTTGGTGCAATTTTAGAAAGTAAATTATAAAGCGTATTATTTCCTTCTCGTGCTAGGATTAAATCAGGTTTCAGCATAAGAATTTTTTCTAAAGAAGGCTGAGTTACTGAGCCAACTAACTCTATACCTTGAGATTGTTCAGCAGACAATCCACGGAATTTAATACCCTTATGTTGCCAATATGATGTTGCACCGATTGGTTTGATACCAAGGGCTAATAATGGGTCTAGAATCACTGAATCATCTAGCGCAATAATTCGGTGCGGTTTAACTGGAATGACAGTTTCACCTAAAGAATGTTTTACAATTCTTGTCCTGACAGGTGATTGGGAAGTAGAGGAAATTTGCTTATATTGATTTAAGTTAACAGGATTAAAACTACCATGACAAGCCCCAAATAAAATGACAATCGCTATCCCGAATAAAAATAGCTTGAAAGCGTGATTAACTCTAAGAATACTTTATTCTCCTTTGATAAATTAATCAAAATAGTAGACCATGTCTTAATTCCAAAGGGCAAACTTTGAATAATTTGCCCTCTGAAATTCATTTAATCCGAAGCGTCAAAACCTCCAAGATACTGTTCCTTGCACCGTGAAAGGCTGTCCATAATTAACGCGAGTAGCACTTGATCCATTTTCAAAATATTCGACATCAAACAGATTTTTGAAGTTGAGTGCAAATCTAAATGTATCTCTATTATAGAAAATAGCTGCGTCAGTCCGAAGATAGCTAGGAAGATCGTAAGTATTTCCTAAATCTCCAGCGCGATCGCCTGCAAAAAACAAGCCTAAACCAAATCCTATACCTTGTAAATCACCTTTTTGAATTTCATAGGTTGTCCATAGGTTGAAAGAATGATATGGAGTATTTGGTAATTGATTTCCAGGATCATAAGTATTATCTTTAGTAATCCGTGCATCAGTATAAGCATAGCCTGCGATAAAATTCCATCCCGGCAAAATTTCACCCGCAAGATTTAGTTCAATACCTTGGCTGTTCTGCTCACCCGTTTGGATTTGAAAACCTGGATTATCAGGATCTTCCGTTAAAACATTTGTACGAGTTAAATCATAGAACGCCAAGGTTGCTGATAATCTGTCATTTAAATCTGCTTTTATCCCAACCTCATACTGACGACCCCGTTCTGGTTCCACAGAATTGTCTAAACCACCGCCAAAAAGAAATACACCGCTTCCTGGAGTAAATGAATTAATATAGCTAGCATAAAGTGAAATAGCTGGGATAGGTTGATAGACAATCCCAAGACGAGGACTAAATGCACTATCTGATAAATTGCTTTCTGTGTCAGCAGAGAAATCTTCAGATTTTTGATCAAAAGCATCAAAGCGTCCACCTAATAGCACTTTTAAGTTATCTGTCAGCGAAATTTGGTCTTGAATATAAATTCCCAATGAGTTCGTTACAGTTGTATTACTAATTTCTGGACTAAGCACACCTCGTGGTTGACGGTAAATCGGATTAAAGATATCAATTGGTGCAGCAGTAGTAGAAGTAAATTTTGGTACTTTGTTTTCAAAACTATTCAAATCAATCCCAAATAATAGCTGATGCTCAATTGAACCAGTTGAAAATTTACCAACAACATTCGTAGTCAAATTATAAGATGTGCTTTGAAAGTCGAATTCTCGGTAGGAACGATTCAGGGTTCGATTATCTGCTTGCAATCTTCCAGGGAATGTTCTTTTGTCACTGTAATCACGAAAACTGAACAAGAAAGCATTGCGTAACGACCAGTTGTCATTAAACTTATGTTCTAGTTGGTATCCAATTCTGCTAAGTGATGCATTTATTTCATCTGAAGGTTCACCAACGTTACGATTACGGGGTATTTTACCATTAGGGTTATCTAATACAGAGCCAATGACGGGTACAAATGGTGTGAATCCAGAATCTCTGGTTTCAATATAGTCTCCCTCTACGATCAGGTTAGTTCTCTCACCAATTGCCACACTGATTACAGGCGATATATTAAAATGTTCGCTATTGTAAAAATCGATAAAACTACCTGAATTTCTGTAAGCTGTGTTGAGACGATACAACACTGTTTTTAAATCATTTAAGGGCCCAGATAAATCAATCGCACCTCGATAGAAACTGTTACTACCAAAAGTTGCATCAATACCATAAAAAGGTTCACTCAAGGGACGTTTAGTTATTATGTTGATGCTTCCGCCTGGATTACCTAAACCAAATAGCACTGATGCGGGTCCCTTGAGGACTTCAACTCGTTCAACACTGGAAAGTTCAACTGATTCTCCAGCTCCTGCATCAACTTGACCATTTCTGAGCAAATTATTACCTGACGCTTCAAATCCACGAATTCTGTAGGTGACGTATGGTCCAGAGTTAAATTCTTGAGTTACACCAACAACATTTCTCAGAGCATCATCTAAGCGGGTAATTTGCTGGTCACGTAACACTTGTTGTGGTACCACCTGAATCGATTGGGGAATGTCACGCAAAGGTGTATCGGTTCTTGTTCCGGTAGTAGTATCTGTGACGCTATACCCATCTTGCTCTCCCGTCACTACTAATTCAATCGGCTCATCCTGTTCCTGTTGTGCTGTTGGTTCCTCTTGTGGTGTTTCAGGTTGCTGTGGTGGCTGGGTTGCTGTTGTAGCCGAATTTATACCAAAAACCAACCCTACATTATCGTCAAATAATTCAACGGCTGGCAAAGCGTTTTCACCTACCACTGTCACTCGCACCGTATTGGCATCGATATTTGTAACTGTTATTTCAGTAATACCCGCAAGTGGTTTTTCTGAACGAAATACAAATGGCTCACCGGAAGGTAAGCGCAATTGCCCACGAGATATATCTGCAATAAAATTATTACCTGTACTGCGATTTGTAACTTGTAATTGTTCTCCAACAGGTGTTTCTAAAATTACCTCAATACCTGCCTGTGTAGGATTTGCTTTCACTCCGGTAATTGGTATGACTTGACCCCCACTTCTTTGTTCTGGGTTAGGAGAGTTAGTTGGTGTTGGTGACTGTACTAACCTTTGGGCGTTAGTAGCGGGAAGTTGGATTTCTCTGAGTTGAGGAATATTTTTAGTTGTTTTATCCGACTTTGCTCTTTGCTGTGAACTTGCAATCTGAGACTTTTGGAGTCTGGTTTTTCTAGTATTGGAAGCTAATCTCGGAGATTTGGTGATGACAAATTCTTTACCCAATGTAGATTTCCCTGACGTCTGGTCTTGAATATCCTCGCTTGCATCCTGAGCTTTAACAGGAGTGCTTATAAAAACAACAACCACACCTGTCAGCAGCAGGCTTTGAAAAAATCTATCTGACTTCATTTATCCGCTTTCACTCAATCACACTACTGGCCTGTACTTGAAGACATAATGACGAATTTTGCAAATCATTGTCATTTAGTTTAAGTTATTTGAATCATATTATGGAGTGACACAATACACAAGATAATTAATAATCTTTTTTATTTAGTTATGGATGCCAAGTAATAATTACTTTTAACCCAGATAGTTGCTTGACGAATAGGAAGCGGGAATTGACACAGTGACGTGGAAAAAAATTGCAAGATGTCTGGCTTCTCAAGAATATAGCTGGTCAGGGGTATCAGCCCTCATTAAAGATTTTTCGTTATCCCAACGGACGTAGAAGCGCGTAACTTGCTTGGCGTAGAGGTAATTTCGCGTCTCTACAAATACAAAAAATATCAATAATTTTAATAACTAAAACTGATGCCAAAAAAATTATTGATAATTAATATCTATAAATTTTCTCTTGCTAAAGCTACTTATTCTCGTTAGTGTAATCAAAGATAAATAAAAATTACTTGCATTAACTCAGAATTTATCCAAAGAAATCACTATATATCAGCGTTTGGACAATCTAAATGTTTGGCTGAACTAATTACGATGGATTGCAAGTTAGTGAGGTTCAGTATTTTGGTCTACAACCCAGATAAAAATTCTTGCTTACTTCTGACTCCTGAATTCTGCTCAAGAATTAGATAAGCGATCGCGTTAAATAGCTGCTCAATTACAAAAATTAGGTTTGACTAGGAATAACACCTTATTATGTTAGACACGTCCGGAATATTTATTCTGAGCCAAAAGCAGGACGTACAGCTAATAAATTATTTATAAAAGTAATAACCAGATTTTTGGCGTAATTCTAAAAATTTTGCTTATGAAGATGGTTACGAACCCAAAAAAGAAATTAAATTTTATATTTATGGGATTTTTGAAATCAATGTTTCATTGAGAGTCTGATGAGAGAATAATTTGTACATGGTGTTGAGTTGAAATGAAAATCTCTGATCATTTGGGTGATTTTTCTACAGTCGTCGAATTACTGCGCCTCAGAAGCTCTACGCAGCCAGATAGAGATAGTTTTACCTTTTTATTAGATGGGGAAATAGAAAAAGCAACATTAACCTATCAAGAATTAGATAGGCGATCGCGTCGAGTAGCTGCTCAGTTACAAGCATTGGGTTTGACTGGGGAACGAGCTTTACTACTCTATCCCCCAGGACTAGATTTTTTAGTTGCTTTTTTTGGTTGCTTATACGCGGGAGTCGTAGCGGTAACTGCATATCCACCTCGAAATGAACGCAATACACCAAGAATCAAAGCAATTTCCACAGATGCACAAGCAGCGATCGCTCTGACAACAACAGAAATTATATTTACAGTGCGGTCTTTAATGACACAAAAGACTGACGTAGAATCTTTGCAATGGTTAACTACTGATAATCTTGCTCTAGGAATAGAAGATACTTGGCAAGAACCCTCTATTGATCAAAATACCTTAGCTTTTCTGCAATATACCTCTGGTTCTACAGGCACACCCAAGGGTGTAATGATTAGTCATGGAAATTTAATACATAATGCTGCTACGACTTACCAATTCATGGAGCATTCAACCGAGAGTAAGTTTGTCTCATGGTTGCCAACTTACCATGATATGGGTCTGATTGGCGGAATATTGCAACCTTTGTATGGAGGTTTCCCCTGCATCTTAATGCCTCCAGCTTCCTTTCTTCAACGTCCTTATCGTTGGTTGCAAGCTATTTCCCAATATAAAGGTACAACGAGTGGCGCCCCTAATTTTGCCTATGAATTATGTACTCAAAAAATTACTCCTGAACAAAAACAAACTCTTGATTTGAGTAGTTGGAGTGTGGCATTTAACGGTGCTGAACCGATTCGGTATGATACTTTAGAACGGTTTGCAGAAGCTTTTGCTGAGTGTGGTTTTCGTAAACAAGCCTTCTACCCTTGTTACGGAATGGCTGAAACAACTCTAATGGTTTCTGGTGTGGAGAAGCTGACAGTACCAACTATCAAAAGAGTCGCAAAATCTGCATTAGAATCCCATCGCGTAGTGGAATCATCTGCTCAAGATGAAGATGCTTATCATTTTGTCAGCTGTGGTCGAGTTATACCAGAACAAGAGGTAGTCATTGCCAATTCAGAAACACTCAGTAGTTGTAAAGTAGATGAAATTGGAGAAATCTGGGTATCTGGGCCGAGTGTTGGTCAAGGTTATTGGAATCGTCCTCAACAGACAAAAGAAACCTTCCACGCTTATCTATCAGACACAGGTAACGGGCCATTCTTGCGGACGGGAGATTTAGGATTTTTGCAGAATGGCGAGCTTTTCATTACAGGAAGAGCCAAAGATTTAATTATTTCTCGTGGTCGAAATCTTTACCCGCAAGATATAGAATCAACCGCAGAACGCAGTCATCCATCATTGCGTTCTGGTGCTGGTGCAGCATTTACAGTCGAAGTTAATCATGAAGAACGGTTAGTAGTTGTACAAGAATTAGAGTTTCGCGCCAAGCCAAATTTAGAAGAAGTCATCTCTGCTATTCGCCAAGCAGTTACTGAAGAGCATGAGATACAAGTTTATGCTGTAGTCTTGATTAAACCAGGTAGTATTCCCAAAACTTCTAGTGGTAAGATTCAAAGACATGCTACTCGGACTCAGTTTGAGAAAGGTGAACTCAATGTAGTTGCAAGTAACATTCTCAAAATTAGTAATATTGCGAGAAAAGAAACTCAACTACAGCGTTCGGAACTTTTGGCACTTTCCCCCAGGGAATGTCAACCACTTTTAGAATCATATCTAATTGAACTCTTGGCAGGAGTACTTGCAATTAGAGGAGATGATATTAATCCTCAAGAACCATTAAGCACTCTCGGACTTGACTCTTTAAAAGTATTTGAGTTGAAAAACCGGATTGAAGTTGATTTGGAAGTAGAAGTATCGGTAGCAGACTTTTTTGCAGGGATGAGTACGCGATCGCTCGTCACTAAAATCCTTACTCAAATGACGACAGATGGACTACCGTTACTATCTCTGACTCAACATACTCAACAACAAAATACATATACATCTATTCATCCTCTATCTTTTGACCAGCAGGGATTATGGTTTATCAACCAGCTAAATCCCGATACTCCTACATACAATATTCCTATAGTTATTAACTTCAAAGGTTGTGTTAACCTAGCTGTCTTAGAAGATAGTCTGAACGAAATTATTAGACGACACGAAGTATTACGCACAAGCTTTACAGTGGTAGATGGACAACCTGTCCAAGTCATCAATCAAGCTGTATCCTTAACTTTGGCGGTTCAAGACTTACGCTCACTATCAGAAAATGAACGCAATAGCACAGCACAAGATTTGGCTAGGGAATTAGCACAGCAGCCCTTTGATTTATCTGCTCAATCACTTCTACGTGCTAAAATTTTACAATTAAATGATAAAAATTATCATTTAATTGTGAGTTTTCATCATATAATTGCAGATGGTTGGTCTATCGGTGTTTTCATCAAAGAACTAACTGCGCTTTATCAAGCATTTTCCGGTGGTGAACTTTCACCACTTGGGGAATTACCTATTCAGTATAGAGATTTTGTCAATTGGCAGCAACAATGGTTGAATTGCGAGAGCGATCGCATTCAACCGTTATTGACCTATTGGAAACAAAAGTTGAGTGGTGAACTTCCTGTACTGAATTTACCAACTGATCGTCCGCGATCGTCAGTTCAAACCTTCAAAGGCGCTCAAGCGAAATCAGTTCTTTCTCCAAACTTGACAAAAGAACTCAAGAAATTGAGTCGTCAGCAGGGAGTAACTCTATTTATGACCTTGCTTACAGCCTTCAAAATCTTGCTGTATCGCTATACAGGTCAGACTGATATTTTAGTCGGTTCACCAATTGCCAATCGTAACAGAGCAGAAATCGAATCATTAATAGGATTTTTTGTCAATGTTTTAGTGTTGCGTACAAACCTTTCTGACGACCTGAATTTTCAGGAGTTGTTAGCGCGGGTGAAGTCAACTACTTTAGAAGCTTATGTTCATCAAGACTTACCTTTTGAAAAGTTAGTAGAAGAACTACACCCAAGCAGAGATTTGAGCTATAACCCACTTTTTCAGGTGATGTTCGTTCTGCAAAATGTGCCAAAACCCAATCTCAATCTATCGGATATATCAGTTACTTATGAGGAAGTGTACAACGGCACATCTAAGTTTGATTTAACCTTGTTTATGGAGGACTCCGAGCAAGGATTAATTGCTACTTGCGAATACAACACGGACTTATTTAATGCAAATACTATTAACCGGATGCTGGGACATTTTCAGAATTTACTAGAAAGCATAGTTAGGAATTCTCAACAACGCATCTCAGATTTACAATTACTTACATCATCTGAACTACAACAACTACTAGTAGAGTGGAACAATACCAAGACAGATTATCCTCAAGATAAGTGCATTCATGAGTTATTTGAAGCCCAGGTAGAGAAAACACCAGATGCGATTGCAGTGGTGTTTCCAAATCAGCAATTAACCTATCGCGAACTCAACGCCAGAGCAAATCAACTAGCACATTATTTGCAACAGATCGGAGTCAAACCAGAAGTATTGGTTGGTATCTGTGTAGAGCGTTCTCTTGAAATGGTAGTAGGATTACTTGCCATTATGAAGGCGGGGGGCGCTTATATGCCCTTAGATCCAGCTTATCCTAAAGAACGCTTGGCTTTTACCTTGGCAGATTCTCAGGTGTCAGTATTGCTAGCACATGCTGATTTAGTTGATGATCTACCACCACATTCCGCAAAACTAGTATGTATTGATACCGATAGTCCAGCATTTACTGATTACAGCCGAGAAAATATAGTCAGTAATGCGAACCCAGAAAATTTAGCCTATGTAATTTATACATCTGGTTCTACGGGAAAACCCAAAGGAGTACAAATTCCTCACAGCGCTGTGGTTAACTTCCTAAGTACCATGCGTCAAACTCCAGGACTAACTAAGGAAGATATTTTCCTATCTGTCACGACGTTATCGTTTGATATTGCAGCCCTAGAATTATACCTGCCGCTAATTGTTGGCGCTCGTTTAGTATTAGTCAATCGAGAGATGACTACCGATGGCACTCAGTTATTAAAACAGTTAATCTCCAATGATGTAACAGTGATGCAAGCTACCCCTGCTACTTGGAGAATGTTGCTAGCTGCTGGATGGAAGAGCAAGAATACCATGAAAATTCTTTGTGGTGGTGAAGCTCTCGACTCTTCACTTGCCCATCAGTTGCTAGAACGAGGTCAACAGGTATGGAACTTATATGGCCCCACAGAAACTACTATTTGGTCGGCAGTCCAAATAGTAAGCTATCAAGAGCAACAACAGGGTGTTAGCTTTATTGGTCATCCGATCGCCAACACCCAATTCTACATATTAAATCCAGATCAACAATTAGTTCCTGTAGGAGTTCCAGGTGAATTGCATATTGGCGGTGTTGGGCTAGCGCGGGGTTATTGGAATAGACCTGAGTTAACTGGAGAAAAGTTTATTCCTAGTCCTTTTGAATCAGGAAAACGCCTCTATAAAACCGGAGATTTAACGCGTTACCTAGCAGACGGCAAGATTGAATTTTTGGGTAGAATTGACAATCAAGTAAAAATTCGCGGTTTCCGTATTGAACTCGGAGAAATTGAAGCTTTATTAGAGCAACATCCACAAGTACAAGAAACGATAGTAATAGCTAGGGAAGATATACCAAATGACCGTCGTCTAGTTGCATATCTAGTTACTCATGAGAATGCGACGCCTTCTGTAAATGAACTACGAGGGTTTCTCAAAGAAAATCTACCCGAATACATGCTTCCTTCTGCCTTTGTCATTTTAGATGCTTTACCTTTGACACCTAATGGCAAAGTAGATCGTCGTAGTTTACCTCTACCTGAAAATCTACGTCCAGAGTTAACAGCATCTTTTCAGCCTCCTCAGTCTGAAATGGAACAGCAGATAGCAAAGTTTTGGCAAGAAGTACTGCATCTAGATAAAGTAGGTATTCATGATAATTTCTTTGACCTTGGTGGACATTCACTACTAATGCTGCAAGTCAATAACAAGCTGCGTGTTATTTTGCAGCGAGATATACCAGTAGTAACAATGTTTCAAAATCCAACTATTTATTCCTTAGCAGAATATTTAAGTCAAAAACCAGAAGAGAAATCTATTTTGGAACCGATGCGCGATTCTCTTTTGGAGAGGCTGCGCCAACGCGTGCAGAAGCAAAAACAAGCACGTCAGAAACACAAACAATTATTTATGAAACAATCCAGAAATAAGTAGAACAGCGTAAATAATTAAAGGTTTGTAGTGAGGACTTTAGTCCTCAAATAAGGACTAAAGTCCTCACTACGAACTAGATTTCACTTCACATAGTTTATTTTTTAATGTAAGAAATACTAAAAATATTAATTAATAATTATGGATACTAGCAAAAATCCTAATTCAATAGAAGGAATAGCTATTATCGGGATGGCAGGACGCTTTCCAGGGGCTAAAAATATAGAAACATTTTGGCAAAATTTACAAAATGGTATAGAGTCAATAAAGATATTGACAGATGAAGAATTAATAGCTAGTGGTGTTAATTTGACTTCTATCAATGATCATAATTATGTCAAATTAAGTGGTGTATTAGAAGATATCGATTTATTTGACGCTGCATTTTTTGATATTAATCCCAAAGACGCGGAAATTACAGACCCTCAACACCGTTTGTTTTTAGAATGTGCTTGGGAAGCTTTAGAAAATGCTGGATATGACTCCACTAAATATGAAAGTCGGATTGGAGTTTATGCTGGTGCTAGCTTAAATAATTACTTATCTTTTGATTTGCAAGATGACCAACTAGGGTCAGCAGAGTTATATCAAAAATTAATTGGTAATGATAAAGATTTTCTCTCTACTCGTGTTTCTTATAAATTAAACCTGAAAGGGCCAAGTATTACAGTTCAAACCGCTTGTTCTACATCCCTAGTTGCGACCACCCTCGCTTATCAAAGTTTGCAAAGTTACCAATGTGATATAGCTTTAGCCGGAGGGGTTTCTATTCGAGTCCCACAAAAAACGGGTTATTTGTATCAACAGGGAGGGACGCTTTCACCTGATGGTCATTGTCGAGCGTTTGATGCGAAAGCACAAGGAACAACTATTGGTAATGGGGTGGGGATTGTTGTCCTGAAGCGGTTGGAAGATGCGATCGCAGATCGTGATCACATCTATGCAGTCATCAAAGGTGCAGCAATCAATAATGATGGTACTGGGAAAGTAGGTTTTACAGCCCCTAGTGTAGATGGTCAAGCACAAGCGATCGCAGAAGCGATGCTGTTAGCCGAGGTGGAGCCTGAGACAATCAGCTATATTGAAGCTCATGGTACTGGCACAGTTTTAGGCGATCCGATTGAAATTGCAGCACTAACGAAAGCTTTCCGTGCTAGTACTGAAAAAAACGGTTTTTGTGCGATTGGTTCAGTTAAAACAAATATTGGTCATTTAGATGCAGCTGCTGGAGTTACAGGATTAATCAAGACTGCTCTTGCTCTCAAACATCAGTTAATTCCGCCCAGCCTCAATTTTGCACAACCCAATCCGGAAATTGATTTTGCTAATAGTCCCTTTTTCGTCAATACACAACTGACACAATGGCAAACAGGTTCTACTCCACGTCGTGCTGGTGTTAGTTCCCTGGGAATCGGGGGAACTAATGCTCATGTTGTTCTCCAAGAAGCTCCTGTACTTCCAGCCTCTAGTGGTTCTCGCTCTTGGCAACTATTACTACTCTCTGCTAAAACCGAGTCTACCCTAGAAAGTGCTACACGAAATCTTGTTCAACATCTAATGGTGCATCCTCATGAAAACCTAGCAGATGTGGCTTATACCTTGCAAGTAGGGCGTAGAGACTTCAATTATCGGCGAATGCTGGTTTGCTGTGATATCCAAGATGCAGTTAATGAATTAAATGAACAAGCATCAAAACGAGTTTTCACTCAATTTCAAGAGCCAAGCGAGAATCGCTCCATCGCTTTCATGTTTCCTGGACAGGGTTCTCAGTATGCAGACATGGGTAAAGAACTCTACGAAACTGAGCCGATATTTCGTGAGCAAGTAGATCACTGTTGTGAGATACTGACACCCCATTTAGGGTTAGATTTGCGTTTACTCATTTATCCCAGTGAGTCTGAAAAACCAGCCGCCGCAGAGCAACTCAAACAAACCTGCTTTACTCAACCTGCGTTATTCGTCATTGAATATGCTCTCAGCCAGTTGTGGATCTCTTGGGGTATTTCTCCTCAAGCAATGATTGGGCATAGTGTAGGAGAATATGTAGCTGCTTGTGTTGCTGGAGTTATGTCTGTTGAAGATGCTTTAGCATTAGTTGCTATACGTGGACGACTAATGCAGCAATTACCCTCTGGGAAAATGCTCTCTGTACCTTTAAAAGAAGCAGAAATTGAACATTTTCTTGATGAGAACTTATCTATAGCTGCTTGCAATGCACCTAACTCATGTGTAATTTCAGGAAGTGATGCAGCAATAAATAGACTTCAAGAACAGCTGGCAAATCAAGGTGTAGAATATCGGCTTCTACATACCTCTCACGCCTTCCATTCTCAAATGATGGAACCTATCTTGGAACCATTCATTGCAGCAGTTCAAAAAGTCCAACTTCATCCTCCCCAGATTCCTTTGATCTCCAACTTGACTGGAACTTGGATCACAACAGAAGAAGCAACAAATCCAACTTATTGGGGAAGACATCTGCGACAAACAGTGAGGTTTACGGCAGGTATATCTAAGCTGTTAGAACAGCCAAATCAGATTCTATTGGAAGTTGGGCCAGGACGTACTTTGTCTACCCTCGCCAAACAGCATGTACAACAGCAAGAGCAGTATTTTATACTTTCTTCCTTACGCCATCATAAGGAAGAACAAACGGATGTAGCATTCTTACTAAACACTCTCGGTCGCCTCTGGCTATCTGGAATTACGGTAAACTGGGAAACTTTTTATACTTTTGAACAGCGCGATCGCTTGCCTTTACCGACGTATCCATTTGAACGAGAAAGATATTGGATTGAAACACAAAAAACATCTAGAAATTCTTTAGGAACAAATTATCAAAAGCTAGATATTGCAGATTGGTTTTATATTCCAATTTGGAAACAATCTATTGCACCCCAAACTACTCAACCTAGAAAAAAAGCACTAATTTTTATAGATGCTTGCGGAATTGGGGAAGAAATAGCGAAAGAATTGGAAAGTAGTGGATGTGATGTTATTGCTGTAGCTTTGGGAGAACAGTTTAGTCAAAAGAGCAATTGCAAATACACTATAAATACTCAATCTCCTGATGATTACGATACTTTAATTGCAAATTTACAGGCGCTGGATCAAATTCCAGATGTCATATTACATTTATGGAGCATAACACCAAATCAACAGACACAATCAGGAATTGAGTTATTTGAAAATTATCAAAATCTAGGTTTTTATAGTCTCTTATTCCTCACAAAAACCCTTGATAAAAATGGTATTACTCAACCTATAGATATTTTGGTTGTAACCAATAATTTATATGATGTCATAGGTACTGAAAGTTTAAATCCTGAAAAAGCTACCGTTGTAGGAATGTGTAAAGCTATTCCACAACATTACCCGAACATTACCTGTCGCAATCTTGATATTGTAACTCCCGTTTCTGATACTTTTTTAAAAAACCAACTTATACACCAACTGCTAACCGAATTAAATACTAAATCTACTGACATTACTGTTGCATATCGTGGACATCATCGCTGGGTACAAACCTTTGAGTCATTAGACTATGAAGCTGCTACATCTCCATTACGAGAAGAAGGGGTGTATTTAATTACTGGTGGTTTAGGAGGTATCGGACTTGAACTTGCAGAATATTTAGCTAAAACAATACGAGCAAAATTAGTACTGACAACCCACTCAAATTTTCCCCCACCAGCAACATGGGATGAGTGGTTAGCAACTCATGACGAGGAAGATAAACACAGTCGTAAAATACTAAAAGTGCGTTTCCTCCAACAACTGGGTGCAGAAGTTTTAATATTGAACGCCGATGTTGCAAACGAATCACAAATGCAAGCTGTGATTGATGAAACTTTGCAGCACTTTTTTCAGATTAATGGAGTCATCCATGCAGCTGGGATTAAATTATTCAAAACAATTCCTGAAATAACTAGGAGTGAATGCGAACAGCAACTAAGAGCAAATGGACATGGGCTTTTTGTATTAGAAAAAATATTACAGGGAATAGAACTAGATTTTTGTGTATTGATATCGTCTTTATCATCTGTTGTTGGTGCTTTAGGGATGGCGGCTTATCCAGCAGCACATATATTTACAGATGCTTTTATTTACAAACATAATCAGACAAGTAGTATTCCTTGGATCAGTGTCAACTGGGATAATTGGTTAACCAGGGAATTAGCAGTGGAATTAGCTAACAAACCAGAGATTTCGACTAATTTATTCATCACAAGCAACCAAGGAATAGAGGTATTTGAACGCATTTTATCTATCAAAAACATCCATCAAATAATAGTTTCAACCACAAATTTACAAGCTAAAATAGAACGATGGATTAAACCAAAAGAAGTTTTGAAGGAAAAAACTGAACAATTACTTCATCTACGGTCAAATTTAAGCAATAATTATATTGCTCCTCGAAGTGAAATTGAGCAAAAAATAGCCGATATTTGGCAAGAAATTCTTGGAATTCAACAGATAGGAATCTACGATAATTATTTGGAAATAGGAGGTGATTCTCTCCTAAGTGTGCAGATTACTGCGAGAGCGAACAAAGAAAGGTTGCGATTTACTAGTCAGCATTTATTTGAATATCCAACGATCGCACAATTAGCAGAAATCGTAAGTAGTACAAACAATGTGGTTGCTGAACAGGGATTAGTTGAAGGAAAAGAAGGTCTAACACAAACTCCAAAATTTACTCCTGCGGACTTTGCAGAATTTAAATCTAGTCAATGGAATCAAGATGATATTGATAATATTCTGTCATCTCTCAACTATTAAAGTTTGAATATCAAAAAGTTTTGCAGCATCATGAAAAATAACGCTCAAAAAAATATTGAAGATTTTTATCCGCTTTCACCGATGCAACAGGGTATGCTGTTTCACAGTCTTTATGCTCCAGAATCAACAGTATATCGTGAAGTTTTCAGTTGCCAAATTGAAGGATATCTGAATATTTCAGCATTCAAGCAGGCTTGGCAAAAATTACTAGATCGACATCAGATTCTGCGAACTTTTTTTGTTTGGAAAGGTTTAAAAGAGCCGGCTCAAGTTGTGCATAAACAAGTTAAATTGCCTTGGGATCAACAAGATTGGCGTGGAACTGAAAGTATTAGGCAGCAAGAGCGTATAGAAGCTTTTTTACTCGCAGAGCAACAGCGATCTTTTGATATTTCTCAAGCTCCATTGATGCGTTTAAATTTAATTCAATTAACCAAAACTTGCTATCAATTTGTTTGGAGTCGTCATCACTTGCTAGTAGATGGATGGTCTTCATCTTTACTAATGGATGAAGTTTTTGCATTATATCAAGCATTTAATCAGGACAAAGATTTATATTTGAAACAACCTCGCCCTTACCGAGATTACATAGCTTGGCTACAACAGCAAGACCTTACTAAAAGTGAGATTTTTTGGCGACAGCGTCTGCAACAATTTACTGCAACTACTTCTTTGAATATAGACCACACCTCTAGTAATTTACCTGATGAAAATAAAGAATATAAACAACAACAAATTAAGCTATCAACAGACGAAACATTAGCATTGCAGTCTTTTGCACGACAGCAACAACTAACTTTAAATACTTTAATTCAAGGTGCATGGGCTATTCTTTTGAGTCGTTACAGTGGCGAGAATGATGTTGTTTTTGGGTCTGTTGTTTCTGGTCGAGGTGGTTTAGCCGGAAGTGAGTCAATGGTAGGAGTGTTAATCAACACTGTACCAGTACGAGTGTATGTCAATCCAGAAGAATCTCTTGTTTCTTGGTTAAAACAACTGCAAGCACAGCAAAATCAAACACGCCAGTACGAACAATGTCCATTCATAGAAATTCAAAAATGGAGTGATATACCAACTGGTCAACCTTTGTTTGAAAGTATAGTTAATTTTCATAATTACCCGATAAATTTTTCTAAAGTAGAGCAAGTCAGCAATTTAAAAATATCTAATATTTATAATTTTATGCATCCTAATTATCCCCTCACTGTGTCAGTGAAGGTGGATTCAGAATTATTGTTAGAAATTTTCTATGAAAGCGATCGCTTTGAATCAACTACAATAACTCGGATGTTGGGACACCTCCATACATTATTATTGGGTATGATAGCTAACCAACAACAGCGTGTTAAAAACTTACCGTTGCTAACGGCACAAGAACATCGCCAATTGTTGGTAGATTGGAATAATACCCAAGTTGAGTATCCTCAACAGTTCATCCATGAGTTATTTGAAGCACAGGTAGAAAAAACACCGGATGCAGTAGCTGTAGTATTTGCAAATCAGCAATTAACATATTGTGAACTCAACGCCAAAGCGAATCAACTAGCACATTATTTGCAAAAATTAGGAGTAAAACCAGAAGTATTAGTGGGGATTTGTGTAGAGCGATCGCTCGATATGCTCATCGGATTATTAGCCATTCTCAAAGTAGGTGGCGCATACATTCCACTAGACCCAAGCTATCCGAAAGAGCGATTAGAATTTATTTTACAAGATGCTAAAGCCCCAGTATTACTAACTCAAACATCCCTTTTAAAGGGAATACCGCAATACAAATCTCAAGTTGTTTGTTTAGATGCAGATTCGCAGAAAATTGCACAACAAAGCCAAGAAAATTTACTTTCTGAGCTAACTACTAACAACCTAGCTTATGTCATCTATACTTCTGGTTCCACAGGTAAACCGAAAGGCGTACAAATTCCCCACAGCGCTTTGAGCAACTTTTTGTACTCCATGAAGCAAACCCCAGGATTAACCCAGGATGATACCTTACTAGCAGTTACAACTTATTCCTTTGATATTGCAGCGTTAGAACTTTTTCTGCCAATTATAGTTGGTGGTCGTTTGGTAATTGCTAGTCGGGAAGTAGCTTCAGATCCAATGCAATTGTCAGCAAAAATTATAGATTCAAAAGCAACAGTCATGCAAGCCACACCAGCGACTTGGAAACTACTTTTAACAGCAGGCTGGAGTGGTAATCATCAATTAAAAATTCTCTGTGGTGGAGAAGCTTTACCTAAATATTTAGCCAATCAATTATTGCATCGATGTGCCTCCTTGTGGAATATGTATGGTCCCACAGAAACCACCATTTGGTCAGCAGCATCTCAGGTGGAAACTGGCAGCGCAGTTGTGTCAATTAGTCATGCGATCGCTAATACACAACTCTACATTTTCGATCAATATAATCAGCTAGTTCCTATAGGTGTGGCTGGAGAATTACATATTGGTGGGAATGGACTTGCAAGAGGCTATCTTAACCGTCCTGAGTTGACGGCCGAGAAATTTATACCCAATCCATTTAGTGAGCAACCGGGGACAAATTTATATAAAACAGGAGATTTAGCACGCTATTTACCCAATGGACAAATCGAGTATATTGGTCGGATTGATCATCAAGTAAAAGTCCGTGGTTTTCGTATTGAACTAGGAGAAATTGAAGCAGTCATCAATCAATATTCTGGGGTGCGAGAAGCTGTAGTTATAGTACGCGAAACTTTAAATGATTCTCAACAAATAGTATCCTATATAGTTCCTGAAATTGAACAAAAATTAATTATTACTGAACTGCGTAGCTTCCTAGAGTCAAAATTACCAAGCTATATGGTGCCAACAAATTTTGTCATCTTAGATACACTTCCACTAACACCTAATGGTAAGGTTGATCGTAAGGCATTATCGGCAGTTGATACAGTACTTCCAGAATTGGAAGAAACCTTTGTTGCACCTCAGACAACTGTTGAAAAGCAGTTGGCGATTATCTGGATGCAAGTACTTGGTTTAGAAAAAATAGGAATAGACGACAACTTTTTTAAATTGGGCGGACACTCAATTTTAGCAACTCAAGTTATATCTCGGATTAATAAAATTTTTAATATTGAGTTACCACTACGCCGAATTTTTGAATTACCAACAATAGCAAGATTAGTCGAAATTATCGACAAAAAACAGCTAACTTTTAAGTCATTACCAGCGATTAAACGAGTTTCACGAGATATAGAACTACCTTTATCTTTTGCTCAAAAAAGATTGTGGTTTCTAGAACAATTAGAAAGGGGAAGTTCTACATATAATATGCCGGCTGCTGTTTATCTGAACGGAAATCTAAACATAGATGCTTTAGGACAGGCTTTCCAAGAAATTTCACAGCGTCAAGAAGTATTACGTACTACCTTTAAAAAAGTAAATGGAAATCCTGTACAAGTAATTGCTCCATCTGTTTCTATCTCCCTACCAATCATAGATTTAAGTGAAATTTCACCAGAAAAACAATCTGTGAAGGTGCAGCAGTCAATTCTAGAAGAAGCTCAACGACCTTTTGACTTAGCTAAAAGTCCATTATTGCGAGTTAGTTTATTACGCTTGGGTGAAGAATCTTATCTATTGCTGTTAGTAATGCACCATATTATTGCTGATGGCTGGTCAATTGGTATACTCATTCGTGAATTATCTACACTTTATGCAGCTTTTCTCAAAAAAGAATCTTCACCTTTAGCAGAATTACCAATTCAATATGCAGACTTCGCCTATTGGCAAAATCAGTGGCTGCAAGGAGAAGTGATGGATAAACACTTATCTTATTGGAAACAGCAACTCGCTAACTTATCTGTATTGGAATTACCTACTGATTATCCTCGTCCTGAAATTAAAAGTTTTCGTGGTACTAGGCAACATCTAGAATTAGCAAAAGAACTTTGTGAGGAAATTAAAGCATTAAGCCATAGAGAAGGAGTCACTCTATTTATGACTCTGTTGGCAGGATTTAAAATCTTAATGCATCACTACACAAAGCAAGATGATATTGTGATCGGTACTGATGTTGCTAACCGTAACTTTCCAGAAATAGAGAATATCATAGGTTTTTTTGTTAATCAGTTAGTATTACGTACTTACTTGGGAGGAAATCCAACTTTTCAGGAATTATTACAACGTGTTCGTGAGGTGACATTGGCTGCTTATGAACATCAAGATATGCCATTTGACCAATTAGTATTAGCCTTGAAACCAGAACGGGATTTGAGCCGCACACCTCTGTTTCAATCCAAATTTGTTCTACAAAATGCCCCAACCCTACCACTGGAACTAGAAGGTTTGAAATTGAAAATTGTCGAAGATATTGACAATAGTACAGCTAAGTTTGATTTACTACTAACTATGTGGGAAAGCGAACAAGGTTTAAGTGGTAGTTTGGAATACAGCACAGATTTATTTAATGCTTCTGCGATCGCAAAATTTATTACAGATTATGAAATGATTTTGCGTGCAGTTGTTGCTCAACCTGATATTAAATTTACAACTATCAAAGAAATATTGACAACAACAGATAAACAAAGACAAGCCACAAAAAAAGAGGAATTTAAACAAGCGCGTAGCCAAAAATTTAAAGCATTTAAATCGCAACCCAAACCTAAACTAATTAACTTATCTCAAGAAGAATTAATTACAAAATATTTTTTACACGATGAAGATAAACTACCTTTAGTTATTACACCGAAATTCAGCGATTTGAATTTAAAAACTTGGACTGAAAATAATCAAGAATTCATTATCAATAACTTATTAAAATCTGGAGGAATTTTATTTAGAGGTTTTGCGATTAATCAAAAAGAAGATTTTGAGCAATTCGTTAGTGCAGCATGTCCTCAATTAATGCCTTATATCGAATCTTCCACACCTCGTATTCAATTAAGCGAAAAAGTCTATACATCTACTGAATTTCCGGCTGATCAAACCATTGCTTTACACAATGAATCATCCTATGCCAATATCTATCCCATGAAGATATGGTTTTGTTGCATTGAACCTGCAACCGAGGGGGGAGAAACTCCAATTGCTGATGTGAGAAAAGTATTTCAAAATATTCATCCTCGGATTAGAGAACGCTTTCAAGAAAAAGGGTGGATGTTAGTTCGCAACTATGGTAATGGGTTTGGTTTACCTTGGCAAAAAGTTTATCACACTACAGATAAAGCTGTGATGGAAGAATATTGTCGTAATGCTTGTATTCAGGTTGAGTGGAAAGACAACGATTGCTTAAGAACTCGTCAAATTCGCCCAGCCATAGCACAACACCCAAAAACCGGTGAAATGGTTTGGTTTAATCATGTTGTTTTTTGGCATGTATCGAGTTTACAAACAGAATTTCGAGAAAAATTTTTCAGCGAATTTACAGAAGAAGATTTACCATATAACACTTTTTATGGTGATGGTTCTCCCATTGAAGACTCGGTTATTGCAGAAATTCGTGAAGCTTATCAACAAGAAATGATTGTTTACCCTTGGCAGAAAGGGGATATATTAATGCTCGATAATATGTTAACAGCTCACGCACGTAATCCTTACTCCGGTTCCAGAAAAATCTTAACTGCGATGGGTGAGCCTTTTCAGCATCGTTTTTAAATAATTATTCAATCATAAAAACCCCTAGGCGATTTCTCTCTTTTCTCTGTGTCCTCCGCGTCTCTGCGGTTCGTTAAAAAAATAACTGTATCATGAATAATAAAGTAATTCACGGGTTTCAACTTTCGCCACAACAAAAACATTTATGGCTACTACAACAAGATAAAAATAACCTTGCTTATCGCTCATTCAGCATTGTGGAAATTACAGGTGATTTAAATATTGAAGCGTTGAGAATTGCCTTAAAAACTATTGTCAATAGACATCAAATTCTTTATACTAGTTTTCGTTGCTTACCAGGAATGAATATTCCGCTACAAGTAATTGAAAATGACAGCGATTTGTTAATACGAGAATACGATTTCAGAGCAATTCAACCTGAAGAACAAAATAATGCTGTTGAATTACTGCTTGAATCTGTTAAGCAGCAAACTTTTGACTTTGAGAAATCATCATTACAGATATCTCTAATTACTTTGTCAGAATCTAAATATGTATTAATATTAAACTTACCTGCTTTACACGCAGACACAAAATCACTGAATAATTTATTAACAGAAATAAGCCGTGCTTACACTGGTGACTTAAATGATGATGAACCAGTACAATACATAGTCTTTTCAGATTGGCAAAATGAATTATTAGAATCGCAAGAAGCAGAAATTGGTAGAGAATATTGGCGACAAAAAGATATTAACCATATTTTCAACTTAAAACTAGCAAATGAAAAAAAACTTTCTGCTCCAACTCAATTTAAACCCCAAGTTTTCACTCAGATAATCCCGCCTCAACTGGCAGAAGAAATAACTGCGATCGCTAAAAAATTTCACACTTCTGCATCAACATTATTACTAACATGCTGGCAAACACTACTATGGCGTTTAACCAATATATCAAATATGGTTATTGGTACTAGTTGTGATGGCAGATCAGAAGAAGAACTGCAAAAAATGCTGGGGTTACTTGCCAAATATGTACCAGTAGATTGCTATCTCCAAGGTAACTTAAAGTTTAGCGAAATTTTACAGCAAATTACTTTTACTCAAAATCAAGCTTATGAATGGCAAGATTGTTTTACATGGGAATTAATTTCAGGTTTAAATCAAGTTATTGACGAGGTGCCTTTTTTCCCGTTCTGCTTTGAATTCCTAGAACAAGATTGTACTCTTTTGACTACAAATACAATTACATTTTCTATATCACAGCAATATGTTTGTTTTGACAAATTCAAAGTAAAATTATCATTAATATATACAGAGAATTCCCTCCGTGCTGAGTGGTATTATGATTCGCAATTATTTTTACCAGAAGATATCGAACGATTAGCAGGACAATTTTCTACGCTTTTAAAAAGTGCAATTAACAATCCAAACGCATTGCTAAGTAAATTAGAAATACTCAGCCATGATGAACGCCAAAAGTTATTGATAGAGTTTAATGATACACAAGATATTTTCCCAAAAAATAAATGTTTTCATCAAATTTTTGCAGAACAAGTAGAACGCACTCCAGATAATATTGCCGTTATTTATCAAAATCAGCAACTAACCTATCAAGAATTAAATAATCGTGCTAATCAGCTAGCTCATTACCTAAAAAAATCAGGTGTGAAGCCAGATGTAATGGTAGGGATTTGTGTCGAACGTACGCCTTTAATGTTAATTACACTTTTAGGTATCTTAAAAGCAGGTGGTGCTTATGTACCGATTGAGCCTAGCTATCCCTTAGAAAGAAAAGATTTTATACTCAATGATTCTCAAATCCCTGTGCTGGTGACACAACAGCATTTAATGGCGGATTTCAAAAGAAATGAAATTCAAGTTATTTGTATTGATAGTGATTGGAAAGTTATAAATCAACAAAAAAATGATAATTTAATTACTACAACAACCCCATTAAATTTAGCCTACGTCATCTACACCTCTGGTTCCACTGGTAAACCCAAAGGAACTTTAATTCCCCACCAAGGATTAGTTAACTACCTCAGTTGGTGTACCAAAACATATGCAGTAGAACAAGGAGTCGGAACTTTAGTTCACTCACCTTTGGGTTTTGACTTAACAATTACTAGCCTTTTCTCACCTTTATTAGTTGGTTGTACAGTAGAATTGCTATCAGAAGAGCAAGGTATTGAAGCCCTTTCTCAAGGTTTAAAAAAAAGCTCAAATTTAAGTTTGGTGAAAATCACCCCCGCTCACTTAGATTTGCTAAAGCAGCAGTTATCCGAAGAAGAGATCGCAAATAAAACCAGAGCGTTTATTATTGGTGGAGAAAATTTATTAGCTGAAAGTATCACCTTCTGGCAAGATGTAGCCCCAGATACGATATTAGTCAACGAATATGGCCCGACAGAAACAGTGGTAGGCTGCTGTATTTATCAAGTTCCTGTAGGGAAACATCATTCAGGTTCTATACCTATTGGTAGACCAATCGCTAATACCCAGTTGTATATTTTAGACCAATATTTGCAACCAGTACCAACAGGTGTAGTAGGTGAATTGCACATTGGTGGAATTGGATTAGCCAGAGGTTATTTAAACCAACCTGAATTAACAGCTGTTAAATTTATTCCCAATCCTTTTAGTAAACAAGAGGGCGATCGCCTTTACAAAACAGGTGATTTAGTTCGCTTTCTACCGAGTGGAGATATTGAATATATCGGTAGAATTGACAATCAAATCAAAATCCGAGGTTTTCGTGTTGAATTAGGAGAAATTGAAGCGGTTATCAATCAACATCCATCGGTATCTGCAAGTGTAGTTATTGTTCGAGAGGATAAACCTGGAAATCAAAATTTAATTGCTTATATAACTCTCCATCCACACAAAATACTCACAATTCCTGAACTACGGCGCTTCTTGCAAAATAAATTGCTTGACCATATGTTACCAACAGCATTTATGATATTAGAAGCGTTACCATTAACATCTAATGGCAAAGTAGATCGTCGAGCATTGCCAACACCAGATGCTCTGCGTCCAGAATTAGAAGTTGCTTATGTAGTACCACAAACTGAGTTAGAAAAAACAATAGCTTCAGTTTGGCAAAAAGCTTTGAATCTGGAAAAGATAGGTATCCACGATAATTTTTTTGAAATTGGCGGTCATTCATTACTTTTAGTCGCGGTTCACAGCCAATTGCAGCAAATATTAACAGCAGAACTATCAACCCTTGATTTATTTAGATATCCTACAATTTATTCTTTGGCAGAGTATTTAAGTACATCTCCCAATCAAATAGCATCCTTACAAAAAAATGATATTTCAACAGAGAAAATTTCAGATGGTAAAGCGCAACAAAAAAAACGTCTCCAAAAAATGAAATCAGTTGGAAATAATTAAGGATTAATCAATAATGAATATTCCAAATGAACCATATTTAACTAACGAATCAGAAATAGCAATTATTGGGTTAGCAGGAAGATTCCCAGGAGCGAAAAATCTTGATGAATTTTGGTATAATCTACAAAACGGTATAGAATCAATCTCTTTCTTTACTGATGAAGAATTATTAGCATCAGGAATAGATGCAGAACTTCTCAGTCAATCCAATCATGTTAAAGCCAATGCTGTCATAGAAGATGCAGAATTATTTGATGCTGCCTTTTTTGGTTTTAATCCTAGAGATGCAGAAATTACAGATCCTCAACACCGGGTTTTTCTAGAATGTGCTTGGGAAGCATTAGAAAATGCAGGGTATAATTCTGAAACTTATAATGGTTCTATTGGTGTTTTTGCTGGCTCTAACTTAAGTGGTTATTTATTAAATATTTATCTTAATCAAAATATTAAAAACTCAATCGACGAACATCAACTAACAATCGCTGGAGATAAAGATTACCTAGCTACACGTACTTCTTACAAACTTAATTTAACAGGCCCTAGCTATACAGTTCAAACAGCTTGCTCAACTTCATTAGTAGCAGTACATTTAGCTTGCCAAAGTTTGCTAAATGGGGAATGTGATATAGCTTTAGTTGGTGGTGTTTCTGTTAGCGCTTCCAGAAAAGCTGGCTATATTTATAAAGAGGGAGGTATTAAATCTCCTGATGGACATTGTCGTGCTTTTGATGCTAAAGCACAGGGAACTGTGAGTGGAGAAGGTGTAGGAATCGTTGTTTTGAAAAGATTAGAAGACACCTTAAATGATGGAGATTTGATCCATGCTGTGATTAAAGGTTCTGCTATTAATAATGACGGTTCAAACAAAGTTAGCTACACAGCGCCCCGCATAGAAGGTCAAGCGAAAGTAATCAAAATGGCTCAAGTTGTTGCCGAGGTAGAAGCAGAAACAATAACTTATATTGAAGCTCATGGAACTGGAACTCCTTTAGGAGATCCAATTGAAATTGCTGCCCTGACACAAGCATTTCAAACCAGTACAAAAAAGAAAAACTTCTGTGCAATTGGTTCTTTAAAAACAAATATTGGGCATTTAGATGCGGCTGCGGGTGTTGCAGGTTTAATTAAAACAGTCTTAGCTCTGAAACATAAACAAATTCCTCCTAGTTTACATTTTGAAGAACCAAATCCTCAAATTAATTTCGCTAACAGTCCTTTTTATGTCAACAATAAACTTTCAGAATGGAAAGTAGATAAATATCCTAGACGTGCAGGAGTTAGTTCTTTTGGAATTGGCGGTACTAATGCCCATGTAATTTTAGAAGAATCTCCAAAATTTCTAAATAAAGAGAGTATTTCTCGTCCTTGGCAGTTATTATTAATTTCTGCAAAAACCCCAACTGCGTTAGAATCTGCTACAAATAATCTTGGGAATTATTTAGCACAGCATTCTGATATTAACTTGGCTGATGTTGCTTATACTTTGCAAGTTGGTCGGCGAAATTTTAACTATCGTCGAGTGTTGCTATGTCGAGATATTCAAGACGCTATAAAAACACTCACACATCCAGACCAACAAGGAGTTTTGAGTAATTTTGCCGAAACTCGTAACCATGCAATTGTATTTATGTTTCCCGGACAGGGAACGCAGTATGTAAATATGGGGCGGGAATTATATGAAACAGAACCGATTTTTCGACAACAAATTGATGATTGCTGTGAATTACTAAAACCACATTTAAAGTTAGACCTCAAAGATATACTTTATCCCTCAAATTTAGAAGCTACACAAGCAGAATTGCAACAAACTTGCTTAACACAACCTGCATTATTTGTGATTGAATATGCCCTAGCTAAACTTTGGATGGCGTGGGGTGTGCATCCAAAAGTAATGATTGGTCACAGCATCGGCGAGTATGTAGCGGCTTGTATTTCGGGTGTTTTTTCTTTAAAAGAAGCTCTGAATTTAGTCGTAATTCGTGGACGACTAATGCAACAAATTGAATCTGGATCGATGCTTTCTGTTTCTATTTCTGCTCAAGAAATACAGCCTATGTTGAGTTCAGAACTTTCTTTAGCAGCTAGCAATGCTCCATCTCTTTGTGTAGTTTCTGGTTCTACGAATGCGATCAAAGTATTACAAAATCGTTTGACTGAGCAAGGTGTGGATTGTCGCCAACTGCATACGTCTCATGCTTTTCACTCCCAGATGATGGAGCCGATTTTAGAGCCATTTGTACAGCATGTTAGAGAAGTCAACCTGAAACCACCTCAAATTCCTTTTATATCCAACGTTACCGGAACTTGGATGACAGCAGAGCAGGCGACTGATCCTGATTATTGGGCTAGACATCTACGCCAACCCGTATTGTTTAACGAGGGAATCACCGAACTACTACAACAGTCGGAGCAAATATTTTTGGAAGTTGGCCCAGGACGAACATTAACTACCCTAGCCAAACGACAGTTGCTTTCACAGACTCTGGTGCTAACTTCGCTGCGACATCCCCAGGAGCAAGTTTCTGATGTGGCATTTTTGCTCAATACTCTTTCTCGGCTTTGGCTGACAGGATTGCAAATTAACTGGACAGGCTTTTATAACCATGAGCAACGCAGACATGTGAGCTTACCAACCTATCCTTTTGAACGTCAGCGTTACTGGATTGAGGCTAATTCTGAAACTACATTATCAACGGTATCCCCGAAATTATTAGGTAAAAAGCCCAATATTGCTGATTGGTTTTATATCCCAATCTGGAAACAATCTACACCACTTGAATTCTTCCAACAGAAGGAATTCGTAACTGAAAAAAACAACTGTTGGTTAGTTTTTATAGATGATTATGGTGTGGGAGAAGCAGTTGCACAACGACTCGCACAGCAGAATCAAGATATTGTTAAAGTTAGGGTTGCAGAGAAATTTACTCAACTGAATAAATATACATATAATATTAATCCTCATAAAAAAAATAATTACGATACTTTGCTGCAAGAACTCCACAAACAGAGTTTAATTCCAAATGCTATTGCTCACTTTTGGAGCATTACACCAAATGATACTTTAAATTGTAATGAATTAAAAGCACAAAGTTTTGAAAATACTCAAAATCTTGGTTTTTGGAGTTTATTGTATTTAATACAAGCATTTGGAAAACAAAATATCAGCGACTCTCTGAAATTAAGGGTTGTAACTAGTAATGTGCATAATGTTATCGGTGACGAAAAGTTATGTCCACAGAAGGCAACGATATTGGGACCTTGTAAGATAATTCCCAAGGAATATTCAAATATCAATTCCTGTCTGATTGATGTAGTCATTCCTAGCGCGAATATTCCACCAACCCAAAAGTTAATAGACTATCTGATTACAGAACTGACAACACAGCAAACTGAAAATATAGTTGCTTATCGTGGACATCATCGCTGGATTCAAAGTTTTGAACCTATCCGTTTAAATGAAAATATTCCAGGTAAAACTAAGTTAAAAAAAGGAGGAGTTTACTTAATTACTGGTGGACTTGGTGGTATTGGCTTAGTGCTGGCGAAACATTTAGCAAAGACAGTACAAGCTAAGTTAATTTTAATTGGTAGAAAGGCATTACCTGAGCGATCGCACTGGCAAGAATGGCTAGAAGAACATGATAGTCAAAATCCTGTTAGCCGCAAAATCAACAAAATACTTGAACTGGCAGAATTAGGATCAGAAGTTGAGATTAAAAGTGCTGATGTCGCCAGCTATGCAGAAATGCAGGTAACTGTTACTGAAGCTTTAGAAAAATTTGGTCAAATCAATGGAGTCATCCATGCAGCAGGTATTGCTGGCGGTGGTATGATTCAACTGAAAACAGAGGACATAGCAAATAGTGTATTTGCACCAAAAGTTAAAGGAACATTAGTATTAGAGGAAGTTTTAAAATCAAACAATATTAATTTAGATTTCTTAGTACTTTGTTCATCTCAAAGTTCGATTTTAAGTGAATTTGGACAGGTAGATTATTGTGCAGCTAATGCATTTCTGGATGTTTATGCAGATTATTTTACCTCTAAATTTAATCAATTTACGGTAGCAATCAACTGGGATACCTGGCAAGAAGTAGGAATGGCAGTAGAGACAAAACTACCAGAACAGTTAAAGCTACAACGTGAAGAAGATATTAAAAAAGGAATACTACCTCAAGAAGGTACCGAAGCTTTTAATCGTATTTTGTTAAGTAATTTACCTCGTGTTGTAGTCTCAACTCAGGAATTTAAAAAAGTAATTGAACAAAATAATTCTTTCAATTATTTAGAGCCAGATTTAGGGATTTTATCAGAAACATCAAAAACAACTCTTGCTCAAATTAGGCATCCACGTCCAAACCTAGTAAATCCTTATGTTGCTCCTCGTAACGAAGTTGATCAGACTCTCGCTGACATTTGGCAGCAATTTTTGGGGATTGAAAAAGTCGGTATTCATGACAATTTTTTTGAATTAGCAGGAGATTCGATTATTGCAATTCAAATTGTTGCTAAAGCTAACCAATTAGGTTTAAAATTAACTTCTCAACAAATGTTTATGCAGCAAACGATTGCTGAGTTAGCCATAGCAACAGCTGTAATTGAAACGAATAAAACTAAAGATAATTTAAGAATTGGAGAAGTTTGCCTCACACCCCTTCAGCATCGGTTTTTGGCTCATAATCAGTCAAAAATAGATACCTTAAACCAGTCTTTATTACTAGAAATCGAACAAACATGCAATTCCAAAATATTAGAACAGGCGGTACAATATGTAATTGAATATCATGATGTATTTTCTCTACATTTTATTCAAAAAGAATCTGGATGGCAGCAAATAGAAACTCAGACTAATGATATAATGGTATATGAGCATGTAAATTTGTCTGCGCTTTCAGAAAATGAGCAAGAACATGCTTTTGAGTCTAAAATTAGAGAACTACAGAGTAACTTCAACTTCAGTGATAAACCACTCGTAAAAGTTGCTTTTATTGAATTGCGATCGCAGCAAAACAACTACCTACTAATTACCATCCCCCATCTTTTAGTAGATGCTGTTTCTTGGCAAATTTTGTTAGAAGATTTGCAAACAGTCTATCAACAACTTAGTCAAGCTGAAGCAATACAATTATCTGATCAAACCACTTCCTTCAAGCAGTGGGCGCAATGTATCCAAGAGTATGCTCAAACTTCAGAAATGACGCAGGAGCAAGACTACTGGTTAGCAAAAACTCAAATACCTTTCCGTAGTCTACCCGTTGACTATTCTACAAATGACAATACAGTAGCTAACACCGACATAGTATCAATTTCTTTAGATAAAACAGCAACTAAAGCCTTATTAAAACATGTCAATAAAGCTTATAATACTCAAATTGACGATGTTCTGCTAACAGCTTTAGTCCAAGCTTTTGCAAAGTGGACAGGAGAACAGCGACTATGGGTAGATATTGAGGATAATGGTCGAGATATAGTCTTCAAAAATTCCAAAGATATATCCTTATCTCGTACAATTGGTTTATTTACAACTCGCTTTCCAGTAATTTTAGATATCACAGAAGTTTGTGATCAAGGAAATGCATTAATCGTAGTCAAAGAGTATTTACGTAATATTCCAAAAAAAGGTATTGGGTACGATATACTGCGCTATATCAGCAGTAATCCAGAAATCGATTCAAAGTTAAAATCTTTTCCTGAACCTCAAGTAAGTTTTAGTTATTTAGGTAATTTTGACCCTGTAATATCACAGTTATCTTTCTTGAATTTTACTCCTCAGTCTCTGAAATTCAACCCAAATCCAGATACAAAACGATCTTATTTATTGGAAATTAACGGAATTATTACTCAAGAACAACTGCATCTGACTTGGATTTATAACACAGCAATTCATCGACGAAAAACAATAGAAGCTTTAGCTGCAAATTTCATTGAAGCTATACAAATAATTATTGAACACTGTCAGTCTTTGTCAGCAAAAAAATATACACCTTCCGACTTTCCTAGAGCTAAATTGAGCCAACAAGACTTAGATAAAATTTTGACAAAAATTAATCGATTAGGTGGGAAACAAGCACAATGAAAGCAGAAAATGTCGAAGACATATATGAACTTACACCTGTTCAAAAGGGTATGCTCTTCCACTGTTTATACGCGAGTGAGTCAGCATTATATTTCTTTCACCACACCTTAACTTTACATGGTCATCCAAATATAGAAGCTTTTGAACAAGCATGGCAACAAGTGGTAGACAGACATACAATATTACGTACAGGATTTTATTGGGAAGACATTGATAATCCATTACAGGTTGTCTATAAACAAGTAAAGATTAGCTTAAATCAATATGATTGGCGTGGTGTTGAAACCGCAGAACAACAAGAGCGATTAAAATCATTTCTTGAGAGCGATCGCCAATTATATTTCGACTTTTCGCAACCATGTTTAATGCGTTTAAGTTTAATTCGTCTTGCTGGCGATCGCTATGAATTTATTTGGAGTAATCATCATATAATCATAGATGGTTGGACGACTCCAATAATATTAGAAGAATGCTTAAAAATTTACGCAGCACTTTGTGAATTCAAAAAAGTGAACTTAGCACCAGCCAGACCTTTTAGAAATTATATCGACTGGTTGCAGCAACGGGACATAGCTAAGACCGAAAGTTTTTGGCGTCAAGCATTGAAAGGAATTAAAGCGCCAACTCCTTTAACTTATATAGAAAACAATCAATTATCTAACCAAAAACAAAGGTACGATGAAGAGAGAATTAAACTATCAGAAGCAACTACAAAAACACTTTTATCTTTTGCTAAAAAAAATCGTCTGACACTTGCTACATTAGTTCATGGAATCTGGTCTATTCTTCTTAGTCGTTACACTTGTCGTCACAATATCATTTATGGCTGCACCGTCACAGGAAGACCAGTAGACTTAGCTGAAGTAGAATCAATGGTTGGTATGTTTATCAATACCTTACCAATTAATGTCAAATTAAATCCTGAACAACAATTATTGTCATGGCTGCAAGATTTTCAAACCCAATTAGTAGAAGCACGTCATCATGAATATACTCCACTGACACAAATTCAAGGCTGGAGTGAAGTACCCCGAAACTTACCTTTATTTGAAACAATTGTTGTAGTAGAGAATCTACCAGTCAGTCAATTTGTTAGAAACTGGAAAGGAAATATAGAATTTGAACCCACTGGAACTTATTACAGAAACAATTATCCTTTGAATTTAGTTGTGTATCCAGAATCCGAAATTATAGTAGCAGTTTCATATGATTCTTCTAGATTTGATATTGCTACAATTATTGGAATCCTCACTGACTTTCAAATTCTGCTACAAGCAATAATTACTAATTCTCATCTTCCAATCAATGACTTATCATTTTCAACACTACAGCAACAACAAATATCATCCTCTTTAGAAAAAGAAGCATCATTTAATTGGGAATTCGCTTCAGTGCTTTAAGGAAATAAAGTATGATTGTTTCATCAGAAATAGACAGAATATATAAACTATCAAGTGATGAATTTCATAAAGATTATGTTGAATTAGGTAAACCAGTTATAATCTCTGGATTAATTCCCAATTGGAGTGGTTTTCATAAATGGTCATTAAATTATTTTAAAAATTTATCGCCCACCCTCAATATTTACGCCAAGAAATTTAGTAACCAGGAAATTGAAATATGTCGTTTGACAATGGCAAGATATATAGAACTAATAGAGACTTATCAAAAAGATCCTCAAAGTAATTCTCTACCACCATATTGTCATGACTTACCTTTATTTAGCTTAATACCTTCTTTAGTAGAAGATGTTCAACCATTTCCTTTCGATTATTTACCAAAATGGTATTGGTACAAGTGGTGGCGTTACTGTCAGTTTTTCTTAGGTTCTTCTCATAGCATTACACCATTGCATTTTGATTGTCTTCTGACTAACAACATATTTTTTCAAATTGTCGGACGTAAACAATTTACTATATTACTACCAGAAGATGCTAAATATTGTTATCGCCAAGGCTGGCGATGGTTTCTAGTGAATCCAGAAAATCCAGATTTCAATAAATATCCTGATTATAAAAATGCTAAACCAATTAAGTTTATTGTCAATCCTGGGGATATTCTATATATGCCTCCGGGAACGCTGCATCATGTTAGAAGTTTAGATCCTTCTATATCTTTTAATATTGATTGGCATACTCAAAAAAGTTCACTGACGGCTTTAGGTGCAATAACTAAAGGGATGCCAGTTCAAAATTTATACTATAACTTATTATTAACAATAGGATTAGTATTCAAAATTCCTCCTCAAATTATTTTTAAATTTTATAAAACTTATCTGAATTATGTTTCTTAAGAATATCAAAATAATACGCAGTATACACAATCTGTTTATCATTGCAACACAAAAGTATTATGAATATATTTGAAAAGTGTGAATCCAATGTCAGAAGTTATTGTCGTAGTTTTCCAGATATATTTCATAGAGCTAAAGGCTCGATGATTTATTCTGACTCAGGTAAAGAATACATTGATTTTTTTGCAGGAGCAGGGGCTTTAAATTATGGACATAATCATGATTATATAAAACAAAAGGTAATGTCATACTTAGATGCCGATGGTATTGCACATGGTTTGGATATGTATACTTCTGCTAAAGAAAAATTTTTAGCCAAGTTTGATGAGGTAGTACTCAGTTCTAAAAAGCTAGATTATCGCATTCAATTTTGCGGTTCTACAGGAACAAATGCAGTGGAAGCAGCTTTAAAATTAGCTAGAAAAGTCAAACAAAGATCAGGTATATTCTCTTTTATGGGAGCATATCATGGAATGACTTTGGGCAGCCTATCAATAAGTGGTAATACTGGAATTCGAGCAGGCGCAATTGGGATATCAAGTAATGTAACATTCATGCCTTATCCTTATGGATTCATGGAAAGTTTTGACACAATAGAATATATAGAATCAGTTTTAAATGATGTTAATTCTGGAGTTGAAAAACCAGCAGCAATTATATTTGAAACTGTGCAAGCAGAAGGTGGAGTAATTATAGCTCCGATTGAATGGATGCAAAGATTAAGAAATTTATGTCATCAACATGATATTTTATTAATATGCGATGATATTCAAGTAGGCTGCGGGCGAACAGGCTCTTTCTTTTCTTTTGAAAGAGCAAATATTGTTCCTGATATTGTAGTTCTTTCTAAATCAATTAGTGGTTATGGCTTCCCCATGTCGCTATTATTAATCAAACCAGATTTAGATATATGGGAACCGGGCGAACATAATGGTACTTTTAGAGGTAATCAACTAGCATTTGTAGGAGCAACAGCAGCTCTAGAGTATAGAGAAAGTTGTGATTTTGAACAGGATGTTAAAGCCAAAGAGTTATTTATAAAAAATTTTCTAACTCAGGAAATAGCATTAATTAGTGAAAATATAGTAATACGTGGAATTGGAATGATTTGGGGAATTGATGTGAAAAATTTTGGTGGTAGCAGTTTCGCTAAAACTATCACATCACGTTGTTTTGAACTAGGATTAATTGTTGAACGAGCAGGTAGAAATGATACCGTTATTAAACTTTTACCACCTTTAATTATTGATATACCTACCTTGCAAAAAGGTTGTTTAATCATCAAACAAGCTTTTGATGATTCCATCTCAAACTAGCTTGACATACTAGTTAACTTACCAAGCAATCGATTACAAAATAAAAATATGGCTGTGCATATACACTCCAATGACTTATTCTCTCAAAAAATTTATTGGATCAATAAACTATCGGGAGAATTACCAGAAACAAATTTGATGCTGGATTATATAAGACCTTTATTCCCCAGTTATCAAAATAAATCTTTTCGCTTTAATTTATCAAATAATTTATCTCAACAGATTATAAATCTAGCTAATGGTTCTTACTTTTCTATCTATTTAATATTAGTATCTATATTGAATATATTACTGCAAAAATACACTAGGAATAATGATGTTATTGTCGGAATACCAGTATATGATCAAATTGGTATTGATAGTATTGATAGCATAAATAGCAAGGTTATTCCTTTGCGTAATCAGGTAAAAACTGAGCTTTCGTTCAAAGATTTTCTGTTACAAGTTAAAGATGCAACTATCGCTGCTTACAGTCATCAAGATTATAATTTTGATGAATTAATTAAATTGCTAGACATACCAACATCTCCTAATCGTTGTTCCATGTTCGATATAGTAATTTTACTAGAAAATATTCATAACAAAAATAATTTAGAACGCTTCAAAAACGATATCACAATTTATTTTGCACTTGATGGGAAAAGTATTAGTGCCAATATAGAGTATAAGGAGCATCTATTTCGAGACGACAATATAAAATTAATGAGCAGATGTTATACAAATATTCTTGAGAATATTATAAATAATTATAATGTCAAAATATCAGAAATTCTTTTTTTGAAGGAATTTGAACAAAATCAATTGTTAAAAGAGTTTAATAATAATACTCAAGAATATCCAGTTAGTCAGACCATAAATCAATTATTTGAAAAGCAAGTATCTCAAACTCCAAACAATATAGCCGTTATTCATCAAGAAAGTAAGTTAACCTATCGAGAACTAAATCAAAAAGCCAACCAACTAGCTGGATTATTACGTAAATTAGGAGTTACTAAAGGGGAATTTGTTGGTATTTTCAAAGACCGCGATATCAATTTCCTGATTGCGATCCTTGCTATATACAAAGCAGGTGGAGCGTATGTACCTATTGATAGTACTTACCCAGCAAATCGAACTCAATATATGCTATTTAATAGCGAAGTGAGATTTTTACTCACAGATTCTCCGCTCTTAGAAAATCTATCAGGCTTAGTAGGAGATTGTTCACAATTATCATCTATTATTTGTTTAGATAATGTAACTATTGAAAATATATTGTTTGCTAATCAAAAAAAAATAAATATATATAATAAATTAGATTTTGAACAATTACCTAATGAGAATATAGAACCTATTAATCATGCTGTTGATCCAGCTTACATGCTCTATACTTCAGGTTCCACAGGACTACCCAAGGGAGCAATAGTTAGACATGATGGCGCAATTAATCATATCTATGCCCAATTTGATGAATTAGAATTAACTGAGGAATTTTGTTTTTTGCAAAGCGCTCCTTCCTCGACAGATATTTCTGTATGGCAATTTTTAGCACCACTTTTAATAGGTGGTAAGACAGTTATAGTAGATATCGAAACTGTTGCGATTCCTGATAAACTATTTAAAGCACTTAAATCAGAAAAAATTACAGTTGTTGAATTAGTACCAGCACTATTTGGGGGCTTACTTGAATATACTTCGTGGCTAGGAATTCAGGACAGAGAATTACCTGATTTGAAATGGATGATGGTTGTGGGGGAACCAGTATCGGTAAATTGGGTAAATAAGTGGCTCCAAATATATCCTGAAATCAAAATTGTTAACGCCTATGGTCCCACCGAAGCAGCGGATGATATTACTCAGTTTATCGTTCACAAACCTTTTGATGAAAATCAACGAACAGTACCAATTGGTAAACCATTAGCAAATTTAAATCTCTACATTCTCGATGAGCAAATGCAGCTATTACCCATCGGCGTTCCTGGAGAAATTTGTGTATCGGGAATTGGTGTTGGCGAAGGGTATTGGAAAAATGAAGAAAAAACTAATTTAAGTTTTGTTCCTAATCCGTTTCCAGATGCTAGGAAGAAGTTACCAGAAAATCGTAGAGATTTAATTTATAAAACAGGAGATTTAGGAAGGTGGCTCAGTAATGGAAATATAGAATTCTTAGGACGTATTGACCATCAAGTGAAGATTCGTGGTTTCCGAGTTGAACTTGGGGAAATTGAAACATTTCTGAGTCAACACCCAAATGTACGTGAAAATATAGTCATAGATCACCAAGAAGAACCAGGTAACTTGCAATTAGTTGCTTATGTGGTTGCAAAAACAGAACCAGTTCCTAGTATTAGCGAATTGCGTAATTTTTTAAAAGAAAAATTACCTGAATATATGCTACCTTCTGCTTTTGTGATACTAGAAAATCTACCCATAGCACCAAGCGGTAAGGTAGATCGTAAAGCTTTACCTAAGCCAGATAATCTCCGCCCAATACTAGAAACAGCTTACGTGTTACCGCGAAATGAAATGGAACACACGATAGCTGATATTTGGCAAAAAATACTTAAGGTGGAAAAAGTTGGTATCCAAGATAACTTTTTTGATCTTGGTGGTCATTCACTAAATGTGCTTCAGGTTTACAGCAAATTGCGGGAACTTTTTAAACCTGATTTAGCAATAACTGATTTGTTTAAATATCCAACAATTAGTTCCATAGTCCGGTATTTAAACGAAGAAGAAGACGATAGCTTTGAGAATCAGAGCGATGAATTGAATGAACAGTTAGAGGCTGGGAAAGCAAGATTAAAACAACGCTTTTTACAAAAGAGACAACAGAATGTTTAATAGCGACCAATAAAATTAATTATGGAACATGTAGAATATTTTAATCATAAAACTGGTTTAGAAATAGCTGTTATTGGTATGAGCGGCTGTTTCCCTGATGCTCAAAATATTGATCAATTTTGGCAAAATCTCCGAGACGGAGTAGAGTCAATACATAGATTTACTGACCAAGAATTACAAGGTTTAGGTGTAGATGCAGCTTTATTAAACGACCCAAATTATGTGAAAGCAGAAGGTCTAGTCGAAGATATAGACTTGTTTGATGCTTCATTCTTCGACATCAGCCCTAGAGAAGCTGAAATTATGGACCCTTCACTCCGTTTTTTCTTGGAACATTCATGGAAAGCGCTTGAGGATGCAGGTTATAGTTCACAGATATATAAAAAACCTATTGGAGTCTACGCTGGTACAAGTTTTGGCAGTTATCTACTTAATATTTATTCTAATTATGAACTGATAGCTTCAGTCGGTGATAAGCAAATTGAAAAGGCAACTTCTCCAGATTATGTTACTACACTTGTTTCTTATAAATTAAATTTACAAGGGCCAAGTTATGCGGTTCAAACCACCTGTTCAAGTTCATTGGTTGCTGTACATTTAGCTTGTCAAAGTTTGCTCAGTGGTGAGTGTGATATTGCTTTAGCAGGAGGAGTTTCAATATCCACAGCAGTTGGATATTTATATAAAGAGGGAGGAATTGAATCTGCTGATGGACACTGTCGTGCTTTTGATGCTAAGGCGTCCGGAACTGTAAAAGGAAGAGGTTTGGGTCTTGTAGTTCTGAAACGCTTTGAAGAAGCGATCGCAGATGGAGATTGCATCCATGCAGTCATCAAAGGTTCTGCTATTAATAATGACGGTTCAGATAAAGTTAGCTACACCGCACCCAGCATCAATGGTCAAGCAAAAGTAATTAGAGCTGCTCAGGTGATGGCTGAGGTCGAACCTGATACTATTAGCTACATTGAAGCGCATGGAACCGGAACTTCCTTAGGTGATCCCGTTGAAATTGCTGCTTTAACACAAGCTTTTCGGACTAAAACTCAACAAAAGGGATTTTGTCGGATAGGTTCTGTCAAAACTAACATTGGCCATTTAGATTCAACTGCTGGTGTTGCGGGTTTAATTAAAACTGTTTTAGCCCTAAAACATAAACAAATTCCCCCCAGTTTGAACTTTGAAGAACCATCACCCCAAATTGATTTTGCTAATAGTCCTTTTTATGTCAACAATCAATTAACTGAGTGGAAAACAAACGGTACTCCTCGCCGTGCGGGTGTTAGTTCCTTTGGTTTCGGCGGCACAAATGCCCATATAATTTTAGAAGAAGCTCCGATAATTAAATCCTTTAATAATTCTCGCAATTGTCAATTATTATTACTTTCAGCTAAGACAAATACAGCCCTAGAAACTGCTACAAAAAATTTTATTAATCATCTGCAAAATCATCCAGATTTAAATCTTGCTGATGTAGCTCATACGTTGCAAGTTGGTCGTTGGACTTTCAAGCATCGGCGAATGGTAGTTTGTCAAAACAAAGAAGATGCAATTAATGCATTGCAAGATCCTCAAAGAGCTTTTACTTATTACCAAGAACCTTGCAATCGTTCGGTTGTATTTATGTTTTCTGGACAAGGTTCGCAATATGTAAATATGGGTCGAGAATTGTATGAAAATGAAACGATCTTTCAAGAGCAAGTTGATCACTGCTGCGAACTGCTAAAACCTCACTTGCAAATAGACTTACGTACAATTCTTTATCCCAGACAAGAAGAAGTTTTAGAAGCAACACAAAAGTTGCAGCAAACAGCAATTACTCAACCTGCGCTATTTGTAATTGAATACGCTTTAGCTAAGTTGTGGATGGCGTGGGGTGTGCTACCTGAAGTGATGATTGGTCACAGTATTGGGGAGTATGTAGCTGCAACTATAGCAGGAGTTTTCTCTTTAAAAGATGCTCTAGCAATAGTCGCAACACGAGGAAAACTCATGCAAGAATTACCTGGTGGTGTTATGCTCTCTATTCAGCTTACAGAACAGAAAATCCAAAAATTTTTAGAAAAAGAAATCTCTTTATCTGCTATTAATTCTCCTTCTTCCTGTGTAGTTTCAGGTTCAGAAGAAGCAATAGATAAATTGCAACAAAAGCTACAAAAAATCGGCGTCAATTGTAGACGTTTGCATACATCTCACGCCTTTCATTCTTACATGATGTTACCTATGATTGAGACTTTTACTCAGTCATTAGAAAAAGTAAAACTCAATCCCCCTAAAATACCATTTATTTCCAATGTCAGTGGAACTTGGATTACTGCAAATGAAGCAATAAACCCTAAATATTGGGCAAGACATTTAAGGCAACCAGTACAATTTAGTTTAGGAATTGCTGAGTTGCTCAAACAACCAGAGCAAATATTTTTGGAAGTTGGGCCGGGACGGACACTGAGTAGTTTGGTTAAACAACATCAAACAGATATAATCACACTAAGATCGATACCACATCCGCAAGAACAACAATCAGATGTAGAATTTTTACTTAATACTTTAGGCAGACTTTGGCTAGTAGGAATTCAAATTAATTGGTCGGGTTTTTATCTAAATGAAAAGCGCCATCGTATACCATTACCTACTTATCCCTTTGAACGAAAAAGGTATTGGCTTGAGGTAAATCGAAATGCGACCTTAGCAATGATGTCTCCGAAAACATCAGATAAGAAACCAGATATTGCTGATTGGTTCTATGTTCCTCGTTGGAAAGAATCAACACCACTTGAACTTTTTCAACAGGAAAAACTACTGCAACAAAAGTCGTGCTGGTTAATTTTTATTGATAAATATGGAGTAGGAACAGAAATTGCTGAACGACTCATACAACAAAATCAAGTTGTGATTTTTGTGAAAGTTGGAGACAAATTTACTAAACTTGATGAGTGTACATATGCCATCAATCCTGAACTAAGGGATGACTATGATACCTTATTTAAATTACTACAAGAACAGAATTCGATTCCCCAAGCGATCGCACATTTTTGGAGCGTTACTCCTAACCATACTTTACCCAATCCCAATCAAGAGCTAGACACACAGACACAATATCAATTTTTTGAAAATTGTCAAAATCTCGGTTTTTATAGTTTGCTGTTTCTAGCACAAGCCTTAGCAAAACAGAATATTATTGATCCAATAAAGTTGATGGTTGTCACCAGTAATATAAATGATGTCACTGGTAGCGAGAATTTATGCCCTGAGAAAGCAACTATATTAGGACCATGTAATGTCATTCCACAAGAATATTTCAATATAAATTGTCGTTGTTTTGATATTGTACTTCCAGACTCTAAAATTCAGTCATCCTCAACGTTAATAGATGCATTGTTAACAGAGTTTACAACATCAACAACTGATAAAATAATTGCTTATCGTGGTAATCATCGCTGGATAAAAACATACGAAGCTGTACAGTTAAATGAGAGCATTGTCAGCAAAAATAAACTGAGAAAACAGGGTGTTTACCTAATCACTGGTGGGCTTGGTCGCCTTGGTTTAGCAATGTCAGAATACTTAGCAAAAACAGTGCAAGCTAAGTTAATTTTAATCGCCAGAAAAGGTATTCCTGGAAGACATCAATGGTCTGAATGGCTTAGTAACCATGATGAATCCAATGAAATCAGTCAGAAACTTAAAAAACTGATTCAGCTTGAGGAATTAGGTGCAGAAGTTCTAACGATTAGTGCTGATGTAGCTAATGAACAACAAATGCAAAAAGCTATAGAATTAGCTAAAAGACGCTTTAGTGAAATTCATGGTATAATTCACGCAGCGGGAATTAACGATGATGCATATTACACTATCGAAGAAAGTTCTAAAACTCAAAGTCAATCGCAATTTAATCCTAAAGTATATGGACTATTTGTTTTAGAAAAAGTTTTGCGAGACCAAAAATTAGATTTTTGTTTATTCACATCCTCATCATCATCTGTTTTAGGTGGTTTAGGATTAACTTCCTATTCTGCTGCTAATATTTTTATGGATGCCTATGCTCACAAACAAAATCAGATAAATGCGTTTCCTTGTATAAGCGTGAATTGGGATACTTGGCAATCTCAAGAAGACGATATACAGGATCTAACTGTGGGAGTGGCGTTAGAAAAATTACGCATGACATGGAAGGAAGGTATAGATGTTTTTAGGCGTGTGTTATCTCTAAATCAAACTCCTCAAATTGTTGTTTCTGCGGGAGAATTACAACCCAGAATTGACCAATGGATTAAACGAGAATTTTTACAAAAAAATAGAGATATTTTATCACTTCATTCCAGAGCAAACTTACAAAATGAGTATGTTCCAGTTCGTAACAATGTAGAACAAATAGTTGCGAAAACTTGGCAGAAAGTTTTAGGAATTGAAAAGATTGGTATTTATGATAACTTTTTTGATTTGGGAGGTAGTTCTCTCATTGGTGTTGAGGTGATCTCTCAGTTACAAAAGGAATTAAATACCCATATTCCGATAATCAGTATTTATGAAAGACCAACTATTAGTTTGCTTGCTGAGTTTTTAAGTAGCGATGAACAAGCTACTTTGCAAAAAGACTCTTACCGGACTCCAGCGAGGTCTGCTTCCATGAAGCGTCGCAAAGAAGCCAGACAGAATCATCGAAGAGAAAGTAAAAAGTAGAAAATCAAAAAATAAATCCTTTGTGGAGTACAAAATGGCATTGAGTCAGCAAAGACAAGAAAAAAATCAGCAGAATTTATTTTTGGAAAACGAGCTAACACCAAGGTATGCAGTTGCAAATGAGGTGATGCAATTATTTGCACCATCGAACAGCTTAGTGCCTATAGAAGCTAATATGGCTGTGAAAACTGACGCGTTAGTTGATGATTTTGTAAATGCCATTAATACTAATTCTGAGATTGAATTTAATGTGTTATTAGAAACCTTTGCTGATAGTCAAGTTCCTATTAATCCTGCTAACTTTGATAACTACCTGGAATATTTAGCAGATAATGTTATTAATCATTCAATACATACATCTTCACCACGATTCATTGGTCATATGACCTCTGCACTACCCTGTTTTGTGCGACCTCTTGCGAAACTGATGACAGCAATGAATCAAAATGTTGTCAAAATAGAAACAGCTAAAGCTTTTAGTCCATACGAACGTCAGGCTTTAGCAATGATGCATAGGTTGATTTATAATTTTTCTGATGAATTTTATAGCGAGCATGTCCAAAATAGCCAAAGCACTTTAGGTATATTGGTTTCTGGAGGAACCGCAGCAAACATCATCGCATTATGGTGCGCTCGAAATAAATCTTTGGGTGCAAAAAATAGTTTTGCAGGTGTAGAAAAGGCAGGTTTAGCAGCAGCTTTAGATTACTATGGTTATCAAGGAGCGGTAGTAATTGGCTCTGAATTGATGCATTATTCTTTTGAAAAAGCAGCAGATTTATTAGGCATAGGTACGCATGGTTTAATCAAAATTCCTACTAATATTAATAATCAAGTAGACTTATCGGCATTACGTCAAGCTGTTGCAGATTGTCAAGCGAAAAATCTACATATTATTGCGATCGCAGGAGTTGCAGGGACTACAGATTCTGGTAACATAGATTCACTTTCAGACATAGCAGATATTGCTCAAGCAGCAAATGTTCATTTTCATGTAGATGCTGCTTGGGGTGGTCCACTTATATTTTCCGAACAACATCGACAAAAACTTATTGGTATTGAACGTGCTGATTCAGTCACAATTGATGGACATAAACAGCTGTATTTACCTATGGGTATTGGTATGGTATTTACGCGTGAGCCAAAGCTAGCTTCATCGATTGAAAAAAATGCTAGCTATACCATGCGTAAAAATTCATTCGATTTAGGTAAACGCGCTTTAGAAGGTTCTCGTCCGGGAATGGCATTATTTTTACATGCTGGACTACATTTAATCGGGCTGAAAGGTTATGAATTTTTGATTGATACAGGAATTGAAAAAACCCAATATATGGCTGATCAAATTGCTACTATGCCCGAATTTGAGTTACTATCTCAACCGGATATAAATTTGCTTCTTTATCGCTACATTCCGGAGTCTTTAAGAGAACTTGCAGCGAAAAATGAATTGACAGAAATTGATAATCAACAAATTAATATATTTAATGAACGTCTGCAAAAAACTCAACGTCAAGCTGGTCGTACTTTTATTTCACGAACAACAAAAACAATCACTTGTTTACAAAAAGAAATTTCAGTGACTGCGTTGCGTGCTGTTATTGCTAATCCGCTTACTACTCAAGATGATATTGATGCAGTTCTAAATGATCAAATTCACATTGCTTTAGATTTATCAACATCAGATTTTTTAGAAGCTAATCATATTAATTCTGTATGAAGATGTGCTAATACACAAGAAATAAAAACGAACTGTGTAGACACGTAGACGCTTCTGCGGCTTCCGTAGGTAGTGGCTTTTCGTAAGAGTAGATACGAATAACACGAAGAACACGAATAAAAGAGGTATGGAGAAAATTTGGTGCAGTTTGACAATAAAATGATTGTGGGTGTTGATTATTAGGCATTTATTATGAATAATAGTGAGCAGAAATTTAATAAGTTTGATGATAACGATGAGATAGCTATTATTGGCATAAATGGACGCTTTCCAGGTGCAAAAAATGTTGAACAATTTTGGAAAAATTTGCGAGATGGATTAGAATCAATTTCTCATTTTACAGATGAGGAATTACTAGCTACGGGTATAGATCAAGATTTGCTCAACGACCCAAATTATGTAAAAGCAGCAAGTATAATAGAAGATATTGAGCTGTTTGACGCTGCATTTTTTGGATTTACTCCTAGAGAGGCTGAAATTACAGATCCACAGCATCGTCTGTTTTTAGAATCTGCTTGGGAAGCTTTAGAATCTGCGGGTTATGATTCTGAATTATACGATGGTAAAATAGGGGTATTTGCGGGTGTAACTAATAGTAATTATTTATTTATTAATTTAGCTTCTAATGAAGAATTAATACAATCTGTAGATGCTTTAAATATTTTTATTGGTAATGAAAAAGATAACTTAAGTACACAAACTTCTTATAAATTAAATCTGACTGGACCAAGTATAAATGTTCAGAATAATTGTTCTACATCCTTAATAGCTGTACACTTAGCCTGTCAAAGTTTGCTCAATGGAGAAAGTGATATTGCTCTGGCTGGTGGTGTTTCTATAGCCAAGTTACCCCAGAAATCTGGATATCACTATCAAGAGGGTGTTCTTCATTCTCCTGACGGACATTGTCGAACTTTTGATGCTCAGGCTCAAGGAACAGTGTTTGGCGATGGTTTAGGAATTGTTGTGTTAAAAAGATTGGACGATGCTGTTAATAATGGGGACTTTATTCATGCTGTAATTAAAGGTTCGGCTATCAATAATGACGGTTCTTTAAAAGTTGGATATACAGCACCTAGTGTTAATGGTCAAAGAGAAGTAATTTTAGAAGCACTTGCTTTGGCTGGTGTTGAACCGGATACAATTTCTTATATTGAAGCTCATGGAACTGCAACTCCTTTGGGAGATCCAATTGAAATCAAAGCTCTTACACAAGCTTTTCGTGCTAGCACAAATCAAAAAGGTTTCTGTGCTATTGGCTCAGTAAAAACTAATATTGGGCATTTGGATACAGCAGCAGGTGTGACAGGTTTAATTAAAACAGTTCTTGCATTAAAACATAAACAAATACCCCCTAGTTTACACTTTGAAAAACCTAATCCAGAGATAGATTTTGCTAACAGTCCTTTCTACGTCAACACTAAATTATTAGAGTGGAAAACTAACGGTTTACCTCGTAGAGCAGGTGTAAGTTCTTTTGGTGTTGGCGGGACAAACGCCCATGTAATTTTGGAAGAAGCTCCTGGAATTGAAACATCCAGCACTTCTCGCCCTTGGCAATTGATATTATTATCAGCCAAAACTAGCACAGCCTTAGAAACTGCAACAGCAAATTTAGCTACTTATCTACAACAACATCCTAATATCAACTTGCCTGATGTAGCTTATACCCTACAAGTAGGTCGTCGAGCTTTTGATCATCGGCGCATTGTTGTTTGCAAAGACCTAAAGAATGCAGTTAAATTACTGAAAAATCAAGATTCTGAAAGTATTTTTAGTTACCATTGTCAGCAAAATCGTTGCCCAGTTATTTTCATGTTTCCTGGACAAGGATCAGAATATGCAAACATGGGTCGGGAATTATACGAAGTTGAAGCGATATATCGCAGACATATAGATAGTTGCGCGAAAATTTTGCAACCTCACCTCGGTCTTGATATCCGTGAACTACTGTTTCCACAATCAGAAACAATGGAAATAGCTAGCCAAAAACTAAAGCAACCAGATATCGCTCAAAGCGTATTATTTGCAGTTGAATACGCCTTAGCTGAGTTATTGATGTCATGGGGAGTAAGCCCAGAAGCGATGATTGGTGACGGTATTGGGGAATATGTTGCAGCTGCGATCGCAGGTGTGTTTTCTCTTGAAGATGGGTTAGCAATGGTAGCAAACAGGGGACAACTACATCTGCTCAAAAAAGTTCAACTCAATCCACCACGTATTCGCTTTATTTCTCATGTAACTAGTAGTTGGATTACAGATGCACAAGCTATAAATCCCGACTATTGGAGCCAGAGTTTACAACAAACTGGAAATTTTTCCGAGAGTATTTCTCAAATATTAGAGCAGTTTAAAGGTGTTTTTCTAGAGGTGGGGCCGGGATCAAATTTAAGTGCAATCACCAAGCAATATTTAGATATTAATGCTAAACAACATGTACTAACTTCCTTATCTCAAGAACAACTATCAGATGTCAGCTTTTTGTTAGAGATATTAGGTAAATTGTGGCTTTTTGGTGTGGAAATAAATTGGTCAGGGTTTTATACTGAAGAACAGCGTCACCGTCTACCTTTACCTACCTATCCTTTTGAACGACAAAGATACTGGATTGAAGCTAAAAAGGCAGATAAAAATAATAATCAAACTTCAGGTTTACTAATCAAAAAACCTGATATATCTGACTGGTTTTACATTCCTTTTTGGAAGCCTTCTTTACCTCCAGTACAACTTGGTAACAAAGAACTAGTACCTGATAAATATTGCATTTTAGTATTTATCGATGAGTGCGGTTTGGGTATCAAATTTGTTAACAAACTAAAAAAACAAACCCGAAATGTAATTACTGTAAAAATTGGTGATGAATTTAAGCAGATAGGCGATTATGAATATACTATCAACCCTACCAATCATCATGATTACGATATTTTATTTCAAGAATTATTTAGAAAAAATCAATTACCAAAAAATATAATTCATTTATGGAATGTCACCCTTTCAATCATTGAATATAAATTAGAACAATTTCAATACTTAGGATTTTATAGTTTATTATTTATTGCTCAAGCTTTAGGCAGACAAGAAACTACGAATGATTTTCAATTCACAGTTATTTCTAACAACCTACAACCAGTGACAGGGACTGAATTGATTTGTCCAGAAAAAGCTACTTTACTTGGTCCAGTTAAAGTTATTTCTCAAGAATATACAAATATCAATTGTCGTAGTATTGATGTGATTATTCCTCCTAGCGGAAGTTGGCAAGAAGAACAACTTATAGAAAAATTATTGATAGAATTGACGGTTAATAATTCCGAAAGATTAATTGCATATCGGGGTTTAAATCGTTGGGTGCAGAGTTTTGAGCCAGTCCGTTTTAATCAAGCTAAAGTTGAAAAGTCTCGATTACGAAAAAAAGGAGTCTATTTAATCACAGGTGGACTCGGAGGTATCGGACTTGTTTTAGCAGAATACTTAGCTCGAACTGTACAAGCAAAACTATTGTTAGTAGGACGTTCTACTTTACCCAAAAAAGATGAGTGGTCTCAATGGTTATCCACTCATGATCAAACTGATACTACTAGCTGTAAGATTCGCAAAATTCAACAAATTGAAGACTTGGGTGCAGAAGTTTTAGCGATCGCTACTGATGTTAGTAATATAGAACAAATGCAAAGTGCGATCGCTCAAGCTCAACAACAATTTGGTCAAATAAATGGCGTCATTCATGCTGCTGGAGTTCCTGGAGGAGGTGCAATTCAACGAAAAACTCCAGCAGAAGCAGAAAGTATTTTGGCTCCGAAGGTAAAAGGAACAATAGTTCTTGATGCTATTTTCAAAAATATTGATTTAGATTTCTTGATTTTAGTCTCATCAAATAGTTCAATTGTCGCGGAGTTTGGACAGGTAGATTATTGTGCAGCGAATGCTTTCCTTGACGCTTTTGCTCACTATAATACTTCACACAACTGTCGGTTTACTACTAGTATTAACTGGGATACTTGGCAAGAAGTGGGAATGGCTGTGAATACAGAATTACCCCAAAGACTCCAACAATTGCGACTAGAAAATCTTCAACAAGGTATATTACCTCATGAAGGTGTAGATGTATTTCTGAGAGTTATGGCAAATACAATACCTCAAGTTGTTATATCTACATCTGACTTATTAAACGTACTTAAACAATACAATTCTAATTCTGACAATAAAAAATTAGTTCTAGATTTTTTAGAAACTGTTAATTCATCCAAATCAAAATATCCTAGACCCGAATTAAGTAACGATTATGTTGCTCCGCGCAATGAAATTGAGCAAAAGCTAGTTAATATTTGGCAAGAAGTTATTGGAATTGAAAAAATTGGTATTTATGATAACTTCTTTGAACTTGGTGGTGATTCTCTCATAGGTATTCAACTTATTACTATTCTAAATCAGCAATTTAATTTAAACCTTTCTGTTGCCAAGCTGTATGAATGTCCAAATATAGGTTCAATGGCGAATATTTTTACTCCTGAAGAACCTCAGAAAAATACCTTTGAACAACGGTTAAGTCGAGGACAAAGAAGAAGACAGATAAAAATGCAATCCAACTGAAATAAAAATTGAATTTATCTAGTTAAGAAAGTCATGATTAATGAAATAACACAAGAATCAACAGCAAATCTAGATATAGCCATAGTGGGGATGTCTGGTCGTTTTCCTGGTGCAAATAATATTGATGAATTTTGGCATAATATCCAAAATAAGGTTGAGTCTATTTCATTTTTCTCCAATCATGACTTAGCAGATTTAAATCTTGAAAAAGAAGTTTTAAATGACCCCAATTATGTGAAAGCAGCGCCTACATTACCAGAGATTGAACATTTTGATGCTAGATTCTTTGGTTACACTCCAAAAGAAGCTGAACTAATTGACCCCCAACATCGCCTGTTTATAGAATGTGCCTGGTCATCTCTTGAAAACGCTGGATATGACCCAGAAACCTATGAAGGTTTAATAGGGGTTTATGCTGGTGTTAGCACAAATACTTACTTTTTTAATAATATATATAATAATGTTAATTCCAGAGATATTTCTAACAACTATACTTTTAACAAAGATTTTTTGACCACAAACATTTCATATAAATTAAATTTAAAAGGGCCAAGTATAGGTATTCAAACTTACTGCTCTACTTCATTAGTCGCTTTACATTTAGCCTGCAAAAGTTTACTTGATGAAGAGTGTGATATTGCTTTAGCTGGTGGAGTGACAATTATAGTTCCACAAAAGTCAGGTTATTTCTATGAACAGGATGGAATTTTATCTCCTGATGGCCATTGTCGAGCCTTTGATGCTAAAGCCCAAGGTACCATTTTCGGCAGTGGACTTGGCATAGTTGTGTTAAAAAGATTAAAAGATGCAATAGCAGATAGAGATTATATTCATGCGGTTATTAAAGGTTCAGCAATTAACAATGATGGTTCTTTAAAAGTTAGCTATACCGCACCTAGTGTAAATGGTCAGGCTGAAGTTATTGTAGAAGCTTTGGCAAATGCAGGAATAAATGCTGATGATATTTCTTATATCGAAACTCATGGAACTGGAACTGCTGCTGGAGATCCAGTAGAAATTGCAGCACTGACTAAGGCTTTTCGTGCTTTTACACAAAGAAATGGCTTTTGTGCAATCGGTTCAGTTAAACCAAATATTGGTCATCTAGATATAGCGGCTGGTATAGCAAGTCTCATCAAAACTGTGCAAGCGTTAAAACATAAACAAATACCTCCTAGCATCAATTTTGAAGTTCCCAATCCTGAGATTGATTTTGTAAATAGTCCGTTCTATGTTAATACTAAATTGACCGATTGGGAAACTAACAATACTCCGCGGAGAGCAGGAATTAGTTCTTTAGGTTTTGGTGGAACTAACGCCCATGTCATTTTGGAAGAAGCACCAGTTGCAGAGATGTGTCATGGCACGTCTCTAGAATCGCGCCCTTGGCAATTAATATTATTATCAGCCAAAACTAGCACAGCTTTAGAATTTGCAACTAAAAATTTATTGGCGTACTTTAAACAGAATTCAGAGATAAATTTAGCTAATGTCGCTTATACTTTACAAGTTGGTCGTAGGGCTTTTAACTATCGCCGGGTGTTGGTATGTCAGAATGTTCAAGATGTTGTAAATATCTTAGATATACAAGACCAAGAACAAATTTTTACTCTATATCAGGAACATAGAGAACAGGCTGTTATTTTCATGTTTTCTGGACAAGGATCACAATATGCAAACATGGGTCGAGAACTCTACGAAGTCGAAGTAACATTTCGCACAGATGTAGATACTTGTGCCGAAATTTTGCAACCTCACCTTGGTTTTGATATCCGCAATTTACTGTTTCCAAACTCAGAAGAAATGGAAACAGCTAGCCAAAAACTACAACAAACAGCTTTTACTCAAAGCGCATTATTTGTAATTGAGTACGCACTCGCTAAGTTATTGATGTCATGGGGTGTGCTACCTGCGGCGATGATTGGTCACAGTATTGGAGAATATGTCGCTGCAACCATTGCAGGTGTATTTTCTCTTGAAGATGCGCTATTCATTGTGGCAAAAAGGGGGCAACTCATGCAACAGTTACCGCAAGGGAGTATGTTAGCAATCCCGCTTCCAGAAAAAGAAGTGCGATCGCTGATTTTAAACTCTGTAGAAATCGCAGCGATCAACAGCCAAAATTCATGTGTGGTTTCTGGAACAAAGGAGGCGATCGCCACACTAAAAAATCAATTATCTTCTCAAGGTGTGGAATGTCGCCTATTACATACGTCTCACGCGTTCCATTCGCAAATGATGTCGCCAATCTTAGAGGAATTTGTGCAATGTTTCAAAAAAATCAAACTGAATCCACCACGCATACGCTTTATCTCCAATGTAACTGGTAGTTGGATTACAGACGCACAAGCTACAAATCCTAATTATTGGAGTCAACATTTACGACAAACTGTGAGATTTTCCGATGGAATATCGCAAATTTTAAAGCAGTTTACAGGTATTTTTCTAGAGGTAGGACCAGGACGAACTTTAGGCACATTAACTAAACAGCATTTAGATATTAATGTTAAACAACATATATTAACTTCCTTACGTCATGTGCAAGAACAACAATCAGATGTAAGCTTTTTATTGAAAACATTGGGTCAGTTGTGGCTATTTGGTGTAGATATAGATTGGTCAGGATTTTATACCCACGAGCAACGTCATCGTTTACCTTTACCGACTTATCCTTTTGAACGACAAAGGTATTGGATTGATGCCAAATCCTCATCAACTTCTTTAAATAGTAAATTAGCAACATTAGGTCAAAAACAAGATATTACCGATTGGTTTTATATTCCTTCCTGGAAACGCTCTTTACTTACTCACTCATCCTCTGATCAAGTAAAATCAAATCAAACAAAATGGTTATTTTTTGTAGATGATTTGGGAGTGAGTGAGAAATTAATTAAAGCATTAGATAATCAAGGTAATAATATAATTATAGTTAAGCCTGGAGAAAAATTTGAAAAAAAATACGAATGCATTTATACAATTAATCCATGCATAGATCAAGACTATGATCTTTTATTTAAAGAGTTACTTGGCTTAGGAAAATTGCCCGAAAATATAGCTTATTTTTGGAGTTTGAATAATTATAATAATTATCATTCAAAGAATTACTTAGAATTCCAAAGTTTATTATTTATATCACAAAGTCTTAGTAAACTCAAAATAGATCAAAGTTTACAACTCTGGGTTGTCTCTAATCATATTCAAGAAGTCGATGGCAATGAAATTATAGATCCAGAAAAGGCGACAGTGTTAGGTTTATGTCAGGTAATTTCTCAAGAATATCCTCAGATAATCTGTCGGAGTATTGATATTGCGTTAACTAACTACTTGAATGTAGAGGATAAAAAATACCAAGGTTATGAAAGTAAAATTATTGATCAACTTTTAAATGAATTCACGACTGTATCCTCAGACTTAGTTGTTGCTTATCGTGGTTCCCACCGTTGGGTACAAACATTTGAGCCAGTTCGCCTAACGTCAGTGGTTGAAGAAAAACTACCATTGAAAAAACACGGTGTTTATCTGTTTTTTGGTGGTTTAGACAATATTGAATTTGTGCTTGCAGAATATTTAGTAAAAACTTTTCAAGCCAAACTCATATTTATCGAGGATTTAGCTTTTCCAGAAAAGGATGATTTATTGCAATGGTTGAAAACTCATGATCAAGAAGATGAAGTGAGTTGCAAAATTCAACAATTGCAAGCATTGGAGAACTTAGGTGCAGATGTTTTAGTAATGCGTGCAGATAAAACTGATAATCAACAAATTCATCAAATATTTTTATCTGAGAATATTGAACAAATTAACGGAGTTATCTGCTCAACTGGAATCAAACGTGAAAAAATCTTTGGTTCAATTCCAGAAATTGACAAGATAGAGTCAAAAAAATTATTTAATTTACAACGCCGTCAGATTTCTGTATTAGCACAAGTATTAGAAAATCTAAATTTAGATTTTTGTATCGTTTTTTCTTCATTATCTTCTATTTTAGGAGGATTTGGATTAGGTTTATATTCAGCGGCTAATCATTTAATAGATACATTAATTACCCACCACAATCAAAATAATTCTTTCCCGTGGTACACTATAAATTGGGATAAAACACAATTAAATTTCACTCCAAAATTAGATACCAGTGAGCAGGTATCTGGAGAGAAATTGGCTATTACTTCAACAGAAACTATACAAGTATTTAAAAGAATACTCTCTTTAGATCAAAGAACTCAAATTGTTGTTTCTACAGTAGATATCAAGACGAGACATAATCATGCATTTAACCTTGATTCTCCAGCCAATTCAAAATATTCAAATCAATTATATTCATCCCCGCGCTATTCCAGACCTCAACTAAGTAATTCCTATATTGCTCCGACAAGTGAGTTGGAAAAACAAATTACGCAAATATGGCAAGATGTACTTGGGATTGCAGAGGTTGGTATTTACGACAACTTTTATGAGTTAGGAGGAGACTCTCTCATCGCAACTCAATTAGTTTCTCGATTACGAGCTAAATTTCCGATAGATTTACCATTGCGTGATCTTTTATTAAAAGCCATGATACCAGCCAAACAGGCAGAAATGATTGAGCAACTTCTGTTGGAAAAAATTGAACAATTATCCGAAGAAGAAGTAGAAGCTCTTTTAGCGAATAACTAACATCTGAATTATTTGATTGCAAACATTCATTTGACAATAGGAAAAATAGTCTATGTCTCTGCTAACAAATATCCCCAACTATGAATATATTGCTCGTTTACAGAACGAATTAAAGAATACACCAGAAGATTTATTGCAAGGTATAATACCTGCTTTAGACCAAATATTGTTATCTCAACTTCCTGTGGGAGCGCATATTCTTGAACTTGGTTGTGGTTGCGGACATTTAGCACAACAACTTAACCTTAGAGGATATAAAGTTACTGGAATCGATGCTTCTAAAGGACTGCTAAACTACGCTAGAAACAATGCGCCTGAAAGTGAATTTATCCTTAGTGATATACGTCAGTTTGATTTACCACCAATCTTTGATGCAGTTTTGGCAAACGATGTTTTTCATTTTATCCAAAACAATAAAGATTTAACAATGGCATTTAAAAACGTATATGCTGCACTTCGAGATAATGGGGTATTTGTGTTTAATATACCTATAACAGATTGGCTGCATGAAACTGCTCAGAAAAACAATTTTAATATTGTTAGTATTAATGATGAATGTTCATTAATAGAATTATTTTACTACAAACAAGAAGAAAGGATGTGGGAAATTAAAGTCACAGGATTTGAATTGATTGAAAAAAGTTGGCAGCGTTCAGATACAGTTTGGTTAAGAAAAGATCATTTTTTAGAAGAAGTTCAGTCCGCTTTGAAAAATGTCGGCTTTACAGATTTTAATTACTATAACACCAGAGAATTTGGAGAAACTGAAGACATAGCTTGCTTTGTTTGTCAAAAAACCTCTCTTAAGTAATACGTAAGTCACCATAAGATTTAATATTTGTAATAAGTGCTACTCTGCGACAAGCGCTTATTACAAGCCAATTTTCAAGTTTTAATTTTATTTACATATAAATTAAATACGACTGCGATCGCCACAAACAACTTTCATCATATATTAACAATGGATAAACATCATTCTAATTTATCACCTGCAAAAAAAGCCCTTTTAGAAAAGTGGAAGGGAGGTAAATTTCAAGCTGATACTATTCCCAAACGTCAAATATCTCAAAATATTCCCTTATCTTTTTCTCAACAAAGACTCTGGTTTATTGACCAACTTTATCACGGGAGTTCTTTCTATAATATTCCCATTGCTTTTCATATTAAAGGAAAGCTAAATATTACCGCACTTCAGCAAAGCTTGAATGAAATCCTCAAGCGTCACGAAATTTGGCGGACGAATTTTAGGCTTGTAAATGGAGAGCCAATACAGGAGATTACAGCAACTTTAACCTGGAATATACCTATTATTAATCTTGAGCATTTATGTGGTCAAGATTGGGAAGCAGAAGTTAAACAACTTGTAGCTAAGGAAGCAATAAAACCGTTTAATTTAACCAAAGAACTTTTAGTTAGGGCAACTTTACTAAAATTAAATGAACAAGAACATGTTTTGCTTGTAATCATGCATCATATTATCACCGATGGATGGTCTTGTGGTGTGTTCTTGCGAGAGTTATCAACCTTATATGCGGCTTTTTCTACAAATCAGCCTTCTCCCTTACCCCCACTGCCAATTCAATATGCAGATTTTACCATTTGGCAACGCGATCGCCTGAAGGGTGAATTCCTCGCAACCCAGTTAAATTATTGGAAGCAACAACTAAGCGGTGAACTTCCTATATTACAATTACCCACAGACCGTCCACGACCAACCGTCACATCTTTTAATGGTGCCAAGCAATATTTTACATTATCAACAGCCTTAACTGATGCACTCAGACAATTGAGCCTGCAAGAAGATGCTACTTTATTTATGACCTTGCTAGCAGGATTTAATATCTTATTATACCACTATACAGATCAAGAAAATATCTTAATTGGTTCTCCAATTGCTAATCGCAACCGAGCCGAGTTAGAAGGAATGCTGGGTTTATTCGTTAATACTTTGGTATTACGCAATAACCTGAGTGGTAATCCCAGCTTCCGCAAATTTCTACATCGAGTTCGTGAGGTAACTCTCGATGCTTATGCACATCAAGATTTACCTTTTGAGATACTTGTAGAAGAGTTGCAACCCGAACGAAATTTGAGCCGAAATCCCCTTTATGAAGTCATGTTTGTCTTGCAAAATACTCCCACATCTGTGCAGGAAGTGTCTGGATTAACCTTGCGTACTTTAGAGTTTGATAGCGGGACAGCTCAACTTGATATTTTTCTGTCGATGTTTGAATTGCAAGAGGGTTTAACAGGATGTCTGGAGTATAATACAGATATCTTCGATGCGACAACTATTAGCCAATTTCTCAATCACTTTCAGACTTTATTAGCAAATATTATTGCTAATCCAGAGCAGCGTATCTGTAATTTATCTCTACTAAATACCTTTGAAAAAGAGCAATTATTATTTAAACTTAATCAAACTAGTGCAGACTATCAAAATGCATCTTTAAATCAATTATTTGAACAACAAGTTAACCTAACACCTGACTGTTTGGCATTAATTAGTCAATCAGAACAACTAACATATCGTCAACTCAATCATAAAGTCAATCAGCTAGCACACTATTTACAAAAACAAGGTGTAACTCAAGAAACCCTCGTTGCTATCTGTTTAGAACGCGATCTAGATATGGTAGTAGGGATTTTAGCTATTCTCAAAGCTGGTGGTGCATACATTCCCCTTGATCCAAGTTATCCCGTGGAACGTTTGAATTTTATGCTCTCGGATTCCCAAGCATCACTATTAATTAGTAAGCAAGAAATTTTAGAAAAACTATCATTATCTGCGGCTAAAACTGTTTGCTTGGATATCCACAAAGACGAAATTGTTCAAGAAAGTTCAGAAAACCCCATTCACATTTCAAAACCTGATCATCTCGCCTATATTATCTATACCTCTGGCTCAACTGGAACTCCTAAAGGTATTCTTGGTACTCATCGCGGTACAGTAAATGGTTTGCATTGGTTATGGAAAACTTATCCTTTCAACCCAGAGGAAATTTGTTGTCAGAAAACAGCTATTAGTTTTGTAGATTCGGTATGGGAAATTTTTGCTCCTTTACTCCAAGGAATTCCTACAGTAATTATCAAAAATGAAACTTTATTAGATCCACAATTATTTATAGAAACTCTAGTTAAGCACAAAGTTACTCGTGTTATACTTGTACCCTCACTTCTGCGTTTACTTTTAGATAATTACAGTCATCTGACTAAGAAACTATTACAACTAAAACTTTGGATAACTAGCGGTGAAGCACTATCTATTAAGTTAGTTGAAACTTTCCGAGAATTATTGCCATTTGCAAAATTAATTAACCTTTACGGTTCATCAGAAGTTTCTGCTAACGCTACTTATTACGACACCAGTTTATTACCAGACCAAGCAAACAGTGTACCCATAGGTCGTCCGATTGATAATACTCAAATTTATGTGTTGAATCGCAATTTACAACCAACACCTGTAGGAGTTGTCGGTGAACTTTATATTGGTGGTGACGGATTAGCAAGGGGATATTTATATCGCCCTGAATTAACTCAACAAAGATTTATTGATAACTCCTTTATCCCTGAAACCAAGCTTTATAAAACAGGCGATTTAGTACGTTATCTCAAAGATGGTAATCTTGAGTATTTGGGTCGTGATGATGAGCAAGTAAAAATCAGAGGCTTTCGAGTAGAATTAGCTGAAATTGCAACTGTCATCACACAACATCCAGATGTCAAAGAATCTATTGTAATTACTGAAAAAGATGACCAACAAAATCAGCTTTTAATAGCTTATGTCGTCGCAGAAAAAGAAAGTATCACTGCACAACTGTTGAGATATTTGCAACAAAAATTACCTACTTATATGCTCCCATCTGCCTTTGTGGTCTTAGACGCATTCCCACTAACACCCAATGGCAAAATAGATAAACGTGCGCTTCCTACAAATAAACTTATTCGACCAAATACTAATGATAACGTAATGGCAATGGCTCCTCGTAATTTTACAGAATTATCATTAGTAAAACTTTGGGAAAATCTTCTGAATACCAGTTCGATTGGGGTAAAAGATAATTTCTTTAATCTGGGTGGTCACTCATTTTTAGCTGTACGCTTAATGGCTCAAATTCAAGATAGATTTGGACATAATCTCACTTTATCTACTCTTTTTGAAAATCCTACAATTGAGAAAATAGCTCCTATTGTCAGTCAGCCATTCCGTGAAAGTTCTAATTCTCCCTTGGTAGCAATTAATTCTTCTGGTTCTAAAATACCTTTCTTTTGTATACATGGTGCTGGTGGAGGTATTAATCACTATATTAATTTATCCAGAAGACTTGGTGAAAATTATCCATTTTATGCCTTAGAACATAACCCTAACCAAGAAGAACCGGAAATTATAACAGTAGAAGAAACAGCAAATTATTACTTGCAAGAAATTCGGAAAGTGCAGCCAAAAGGTCCTTATCTTTTAGGTGGTCATTGTTATGGCGGTGTACTTGCTTTTGAAATGGCGCAGCAATTACAAAGAGAAGGTGAAACAGTAGATTTATTAGTTGTGATCGATGCCATACTTTCAGAAACACGCATTGAATCTACAAAAGATGATGATGCAAAATTTTTACTTCGCATGGCTGAATCGATAAAAACTGATAGTAATATAGATTTTTCACTTTCTTTTGAGGAACTTCGAGATTTATCACTGAATGAGCAACTTGATTTGATTAATCAAAAAATGAATTTTATCTTTAGTGATACGGAAATTAAAGATTTTATCCGTTATTACAAACTCTTCAAGGCTCATGTTCAAGCCATGCGAAATTATACACCACTTGTTTATGAGCAGTCTATAACTCTATTTCGAGCGAAAGAAGAGATTATTCATGATTTTGAAAGTCCAGAATTTAATAGTAATGATCCCTTGCTAGGTTGGGGTAAATATTCTAGTCAAGCTATTCAAGTGATGGAAATTCCTGGTGATCATTTCTCAATTTTTATTGAACCTCATATTCAGGAATTAGCTAGAAACCTAAGAGTTTGTATCGATAATGCTGTGTGCAATCTGAATAATGGGAGTCAAAGAAACTGATGAAACTACCCCCAGGACCAAAAATACCATTTTGGCTACTAAGTTTGCAATTCGAGACTAATCCTTTTAGTTATTTGGATGCTATTTCTCAACGTTATGGTGATATTGTTACCATAATGTCTGGTTCTACACCAATTGTTTACATCAGCAATCCTTCAGGGATCAAAGAAATTTTTACAAATAACAAAGAAATTTTAGCTAGAGGTGAATTGAACCAAGATTTTGCTTTGATCACAGGAAATCAAGGAGTTCTACAACTTGATGGTTTAATTCACAAAAATCGGCGTAAACTCTTAATGCAAGCTTTTCATGGAGCGCGGATGCAAGCCTGTGGGCGAGGTATCTGCGAACTCACAGAAAAGATAATGAATAAACAAGTTATTGGAAAACCTTTTGTAGCATACTCGGTCATAGAAGATATTACTTTCCAAGTTGGAATAGAACGGGTTATTGGTTTACAAGAAGGAGAACGCTATGACAAAATAAAATATTTATTTGCATCCTTGCTGAAACTCGATAGGCAATCTCTAATAGTTAAAATTTTTAACAAGGTTTTTGGAGAAAAAGATTTAGGTCGATGGAGTCCCCAAGGATACCTCCTTCACCTGCGACGAGAACTTTTTCAATTGCTATCCACCGAGGTAGAAGAACGTCGTCAGCAACTAGACTTTTCACGCACTGATATACTTGGGGATTTGATATTTGCTTGTGATGAAACAGGTGAAAAGTTAAGCAATGAAGAGGTACGTGATCTTTTATTATCACCGATATTTGCAGCTGTTGATGCTTCTGGAACTGCTATTAGTTGGTCTTTGTACTGGATTCATCGCTTAAGAGATGTGCGAGAAAAACTACTCAAAGAACTTGACAGTCTTGGTGAAAACCCAGACCCCATAAGCATTGTTACATTACCCTATTTAAGTGCTGTTTGTAATGAAGTTTTGCGAATTTACCCAACTCAATTGTTTACATTTCCCAGATTAGTAGAATCGACGATTGAGATCATGGGTTATGAACTACATCCCGGTACAATAGTTCTTGGTAATATTTATGCAACCCATCAGCGTGAATATTTATATCCAAATCCCAAAGAATTTCAGCCAGAACGCTTTTTAGAAAAACAATTTTCTCCCTACGAATTTCTGCCATTCGGTGGCGGTTCTCGTATGTGTATTGGTGCGAATTTTGCCTTATTTGAAATGAAACTTATATTAGCAACTATTCTTTCACGCTATCAATTAGAGTTAGTCAATCGGCGCCCAGAACGTTCTAAATTTACAGGTTTGATTTGTTCTCCTGCTAGTGGTGTGAAAATGGTTATGCGTAATCACCGTCAGGATCAAGAAGAGTCTCAGTCATTAGTTTCTGGCTTGGTTTAGTTTTTAAATTTAGTTGATATAAATTGTATTTCTAAATTTAGCTTTTTGGATATAAAAATACATTTAATTTTGGAGGAAATCGGTATGAATCAGAAGCATAAAAGTGCAGTCGTCATCACAGGAACATCCACCGGTTTAGGTCGAGTAACCGCACTTTCACTTGCCAAACAAGGATATCGTGTTTTTGCTGGAGTCCGCACACAAAAAGATGCACAGTCATTAAAACAGATTGCATCTGGTGATTTAACACCCATAATTATGGACATCACAAAAGCTGAAGAAATTAAATCTGCATTGGAATTTGTTTCGCTAGTAGTTGGTAAGGAAGGATTATTCGCATTAATTAATAACGCCGTTGTAGCAGTAGATGGCCCATTAGAATGTATTCCCATAGATGATATTAGATTTAATTTTGAAGTCAATGTTATTGGACAAATTGCAGTCACACAAGCATTCTTACCATTAATAAGAAAAGCCAAAGGTCGTATCATCAATGTCAGTGCAATTTGTGGCAGATTAGCTCTACCTTATAGAAGTCTTTTATCTGCTTCCAAATTTGCCATTGAAGCACTTACCGATTCTTTACGAATGGAATTATATTCTAGTGAAATTGAAGTTATTTCTATATTACCAGCAGGAATAGTAACCCCAGAACAAGCTGATAAGGTAGAAGCTAGTTATCAGCAAACACTAGCGAATATGTCACCGGAAATTAAAGCGATATATGGCAAGAATTACAAAATATATATGCAAGGTTCGGTAGAAGACAATCGTAGCGCAGGTTTACCACCTGAAAAAGTAGCAAATACTATTTTACAGGCTCTGTTAGCTCGCAAACCTAAAAGACAATATTTCGTCGTGCAATCATTATGGCGTCTCAATCTGTATGCTTTATATAAAAGATTAGTACCACATCAATATTTTTATGACAATTTTTATCAAGGTATGCGAAAAGGAATGGGATTTGATTAATCATAGATAATTTTTAATTTTATTGGAATAAAAACCATATACAACTAAAAAATGAGTTCAGAAAAACAATATCAAATCACAAATGAAATCCTTGATGGGAATCTTATCAAGTTGATGTTCAAATTATCAATCCCTAGTACTCTAGGGGTATTGATGCTGAGTTTAAACACCTTTATTGATGCTTTATTTGCAGGACGATTTATTGGTGAAAATGCTTTAGCTGGTATTTCACTCGCACTGCCACTGACAGGTATAATAAATGGATTTGCTCTATTTATTGGGGTAGGTTCCGCTTCTGTTCTCAGTCGAGCTATTGGTTCTGGAGATACCAAAACTCAGTCAAAAATATTTAGTAATTTAATAGTGATGAGTGTTGCGATCGCATTCTCAATCACTATTATTGGTTACAATTTTGGAAAACAATTAATTTTACTTATGGGAGGCACTGGTGAAGTTGCTTTAGAGGGTACAAAATACTTTAAAACTTATATACTAGGTTCAGTATTTTTGATATTAGCAGAAGCTTGTAGTCTGGTCATTAAATCAGAAGGCAATATTAAGTTAACTACAATATTTGATTGGCTGTTTGTTATTATTAATATTTTACTAAATTATATATTTATTAGTTTATTTAATTGGGAGACACAAGGAATCGCTCTTGCTACGGTTATAGCAATGATTGTTTATAGTATTGCTAATTTAGCTTATTTTATTTTTGGGAAAAGTTCGGTTTCTATTATTTTCCAAAAAAGAGCGATCGCCATAGATATAATGCGCGCAATCTTATCAGTAGGAATATCAGAACTATTTTATCCATTCACAATATTGTTTCAAGATTTCGTAATTTTTAATTTAATTTCCGACTATGGAACAAATACTGATATTGCTTTTTTTGGAGCGGCAGGAAAAATAATTTCAATTGTATTTATTCCTATTATTGGTTTTGCCCAAGCATTACAACCAATAATAGGAATGAATTATGGCGCACGAAATTATGTAAGAGTAAAAAAATCATACTTAATTTTTGCAATTATTGGAACTATTTTATTAATATTCATTTGGTTGCCTTTACAATTATCGCCAAACACATTTTTAGGAATACTTCTGCCAAATATTCAATTTATGCAGGACGATCTGATAAATTTTAAAATTCTTAGTATATTAATGCCTATATGGCCTTTAGCATTCTTTAGTAATACTCTTTTTCTGTCTATAGGTAAAGGTAAAACCGTGTTATTAGTAATTTTGTTAAGAAGCATAATCTTAACTATGCCAATGGTAATTTTATTTTCAAAAATATCAGGTCTAAGAGGTATATATTATGGAATGCTTTTTGCAGATATTTTATTTATGTTAATTGTATTTGTATTAACATTTTTGGAATTTCAATATTTAAGTTCGCTCAAAGTAAAAACCAGCAAATAGAGACAAAAGCTTAACTAATTAAAACCAACAGGTCAATTATGTATCAAGACGACAAAGAAGACACAACAATTTACAAAGTTGTAGTGAATCAAGAAGAACAATATTCTATTTGGCCATTTGACCGCGAAAACCCTCTTGGTTGGAAAGATGTGGGAAAAAATGGTTTGAAGCAAGAGTGTCTGAATTACATCAAAGAAGTATGGACTGACATGAAACCGCTTAGTCTCCGCAAAAAGATGCAGGAGATAACTGACAACCATCAATAAGTAAACGGAGAATTTTTATGGTAACGTCCTCAATTTATCAAAAACGGGTATGGTTTATTACTGGTAGCTCGAAGGGTTTAGGTCGAGCATTAGCAGAAACAGTGCTTGAGCGAGGCGAAACTGTGGTGCTAACCGCAAGGAATCCAGAGCAGATCAAAGATTTAGCTGCAAGCTTTCCAGAGCACACATTAGCGGTGCAACTTGATGTCACTAAACCTGAAGAGGTACGGGAAGCAGTAAAACAAGCAATTACCAATTTTGGGCGCATTGATGTACTTGTTAATAATGCTGGATATGGGGTTTTAGGAGCAATAGAAGAAGTCAGAAATGAAGAAGTTCGTCGTCAGTTTGAAACCAACTTTTTTGCTGTCTTAGAAGTGCTACGAACAGTACTACCTCATATGCGACAACAACGCAGTGGACACATTCTTAATATTTCATCAGTGGGTGGCTTTGTGTCCTATGCCGGCACAGGAATCTATAATGGTACCAAATTTGCAATAGAAGGCATTTCCGAAGCATTAGCTCAGGAAGTTACACCCTTGGGTATCAAAATCACAATAGTTGAACCTGGTGCATTTCGTACAAACTTTGTCACACGTTCTCTGGTCATAACTGATATCCAAATCAATGACTATGAAAAAGTCATTGGTGCGATGCGTAAAGATGCGCGGGATATACTAGATATGAAATTGGAATTTAACGAACCAGGTGATCCAAAAAAAGCAGCTCTGGCAATGATTAAAGCAGTTGATAGTGATAATCCACCACTGAGATTAGTGCTAGGAGAAGATGCAATTTCTGCTATTAATGCCAAGCTGGATTCAGTCAAAGCTGAACTCGATGCTTGGACTGAAGTCTCTGTTGATACTACTTTTGATGAGGTTGTACTTGCCAAATAGTTATCCTGAAATCTTTTGCACCTAGCTCTGGCGATTAGAAATCGCTAGAGCTAGGTGCAAAATCTCAGTATCTATATTTTTCACAGCACATGATAAATTTACAACTTCAAAACCCGATATTGTACTCCTGTGTCAAAAATCCTAGTACCTCCCCCCTCAGCTATTGTCTGACGTAATCCCTCTGGGTTGGTGACAGCAACGCCTGCTAAATAATCAATTCCCATATCTGCAAAATCTGGCAACCAGGGTAAAGTAGGGCCCATCAACACTAATTTTGCATTTTGCGACAATTCTACCAAACGCGGAAATGTCTTATTTACTATAGAAGTAGCTGTCAGAAATACCCAATCTGCTTCGGGTAGAAGATACTCGCAAGCTGTATCGGGTAAATCTTGGGGACTCGGCTGACGTTCGAGAATCGTTAGGTCTATTTCTTGTTCATACTCAAATAGTCCCGGATAGCGCCCAATTACGATTACTCGTTTACCCCGAATTAACGGTAAAAAATGCTCAAAAACAGCTAAATTAGCCGAACCTTTTGGTGAAAGCGGCTTTGCTTCCAAAGCTAGTGGCGAAGATGGGTTAATTATAGCATTAATCGCTGCCATACCAACGGTAGCTTGGTAGCTATCCCACGATTGTAACCAAGCTGCTAAATCTGCTAAAGTCCTATTCACCAAGGTTCCTGACCAGGGTAAAGTGCGCGTTTGCTGACCAGGACTCATACACAATCCTATTCCATCCGCTTGGCATAATGTCCAGGTTAACCCGATGATAATCTCCCGTACTAATTTATTTGTCTGACTTGATTTTTGCAGCAGATTATAGATTTTCCGTGGGTGTACTCTCATAATTTAGGTTTGATGACTGTGGTTACAATATCAGAATTACCACTAAGCCCCTGTAACCAAAGATAAAATACAATATTCCTCGGATAAAAATCGATTGATATTTAAACCCTGTAGAGACGTTGCAGTGCAATGTCTCTACATTTCCAATAGTGATAAAGCTAGAATAAAATGGACAATTTGGTTCTGCTTAGTCCTTAAGCGGGTATAAAGTATCATAATGAAGCGATGATGACAATATCGTTACAATATCTCTTTCAAATAATTGCTAAAGCTAAAGATGAACAGGAGTTAAAATCGCAAATTTCTGCGGAGGTGGGTAAGTATTTTACTGCTAAAAGGTGGAGATTGCTTTTTTTTAATCAGATCCCCTCTGTTTATGCCAGTTTTCAAAAAAGCAATTTTCAGAAAGCGCTGCAACTGGGATTATCTACCAAGCACAATCCAGTATTATGCTACTTAGTGGAACGTCATGCCCCTGTTCACGAAGGATTAGTAGTATCACCCAAAACATGGAGGCTGATTTGTCCTCGTACTGACCACTGGCACGTCATGGCAGGACCAATTGTAAGTAATGGACAACTAGTGGGTATAGTAGCCTTGACTCGTGAGCAGGGAATGTCTGCTTTTAACACACAAGAACTAGCAGATTTAAGTGCGCTTTGTCTGCATCTATCCACTTGGGTTACAACAATACGCTCACAAACTACTTCCATTTCCATAAAGCCATCTGAACAAACGAGATTGAATTTTTTTGATATTAAACCTTTAACTCCACGTGAAGTAGAAATTTCTGAACTCGTAGCACGGGGATTCACAAATGCTGAAATTGGTGCAGCCCTCGGAATTCAGGAAAATTCTGTCAAACAAGCTTTAAAACGTATGTTTCGTAAACTCGAAGTTTCATCTCGTGCTGAGATGGTTGCAAAGCTTTATTCCTTCCAATTTAGCAACGAAAATTAAATTTAACATGATCTGACAGAGAATGAGATTTGTTGTCAGATCACCTTAATTTTACTTACTTACTAATTCCTGACAACCACGTGAGTTAAATTGCATTCTGACTATAGCAATCCGTGTAAGAGTTGTAAAAAAGGTGGGTCATACAATACCTTCGCCAAAATAAAGAGGGCTTTGGGTAGTAGAGTTGTAGTAAACAACAACTCAATCGTCACAATTCATTTATACCAGAAAGATTTCTCAAAAAAACTGAGACTACAGTTGTGGATAACGCGACTACTATTGCCCAAAGCAATGCTGAATAACGTCCAGAATTTATCTGGTTAAAGATAAATAGAAATCAATTGTATTGTTTTGTGAATAGCAGATATTTCCTCACAGCTTCTTCACATTTAATTTTTAGTATATTAATAGCTCAAAAAGAGAAGATTTCCGAGCTAACTAGATAATTCATCAAAGCTAAAATTTAATCTATTTTTACACAAATGAGAGTTCAACTCTCTAGAGGTAAATATGAAAAATACACTTTTTTACAAAGTTGCTGCTGTAGCGATCGGATCACTTCTTAGTTTATCAGGTACAGCATTTGCAAGTACATATAAAATTGCAGAAATAACCCGTATAAATAGATTGGGTAACGCCGAGGAGATCCTTATTGCTCAAGTTCCTCATTATGTTGCTCTCAGAGACGTAAAAGCGTATTCACAATCGGTAGCCGTCGCAGAAAGTGCATTGGGGAACGCTTTAGCTGCTGCTCAATCACAAGCTATTGGTGGACCCAAAAAAGGTGCTTTAGCTGAGTCTATTGCTCAGGCCAAAACTTTGATTGGGAATGCTACTGCTATTTCTGGTTCAACTGCTATCAGCGATAAAAAAGCAGTTGCTGTTTCGCTATCGCAAGCAGAAACAGTCCTTGGTGATGCGTTGGCCATAGCACAATCGGACGCTATTAGTGGACCTGGTAAACCAGCTATTGCCAAATCACTAGCCAGTGCAAAAACAGCTGTGGGTAGCGCGACTGCTATTGCTCAAAGCAGTGCTCAATAAACTTCATAAGTGAGTTAATTGCAGATTTAGAAAACTTTGCTTTATCTTCACGGGAGGTTTGAGAGGGCGCACATCATCACTGGCTTCAGCGAGGATGGGCGCACCCTCTCGGTTTTTGAATCAGGAGATGAGCAGGATGGAAAACAATCACTTTAGTCAAGTAACTGCTTTAGTGATAGGCTTGCTGATAATTTTATCGGGTCAGGCATTATCATTTTCATCTAATCACAAAGAGTTAAGTAATGTTAATGCATTGGATAACTCCGAGTTCGTTGTTGCTCAAGAGAATGTATCGGTAGGGGTTGCCGTTGCCGTTGCGGTGAAGGTATTGAATCAGGCAATAACTGTAGTTCAAACAGTGGCACAGACCGTACCAGTCAATGTTCCATCAGAGTACAGAGATATTATTTTACCGAAACTTATACAGGCTCAACAATCAATGGCTAGAGCTCAAAGTTCAGCTCAGAAGGGGGATAATTTTCAAGTAGCTACGGCAGTATCTCAAGCAGTGGCTTTCATGGGTGAGGCGCAAGCTGAAGCCAAAGGGGATGCTGGCTCTGTGCAGGCAATAACTAAAGCAATTGTTAAAGCTAATGAAGCTCTGGGAATAGCTCAAGCTCGAACTCGAAATTAAGCTCTTTAGCTAATCGTGGACAATTTAGCAAATGTTCTTGAGTTGATTAATGAGCAACTCAAGAACAGATTGAAGTAAGGTTTTATTCGTCATTTGATTATGTATGAAAATTCCAAGGTTTTTTGCAGCCTGTGCAGTTTTAATAACTATGGGGAACACAGCTGTAGCCTACGATATGATCCCCAATAACCAAAATTCTATCGTTCAGTCTTACAACAATGTTGATGTAAATCATGCCATAGCTATTATTAATAGCCGAAATTATCGCAATTCATCTGATTATCAAGAAAGTACGATCAATCTCAGTGCAGTCAATCTGCGTCATCCACACATCCTTAGTATTAGTACTTCAGGGTCTCAATTACAAGGTAATATCACTCTCAATGGCAAAGTAATTAGACAGATTCGTGGCAAGAGAGCCTATGTTAATCTGTCGCCTTATCTTTCTGTGGGAAAACATACAGTAAAAATTTCTACTCGTTATTCTCCTGCATCATCTTCAGTCAATGTCAAATTTAGTGGTTTCGGTATTAATGTGACTCAGGAAACTAGCGGTACTGGGGTATTAAACTACACTCTGAATGTGGGTGTTTACTAGTTGGATGCCTGAAATCTCCTCAGCCCTAAATACTTGCCGTTCTGTGGTAATTGAATTGGTAACTAACTGAGACTTCAGGTTTAACTTAGAGATTTTCTGCTGTTAGTCCCGCCAAACTTCATTCAAAATACTCCCATCAACACCAACTAATTGAATATGTAAAGGCATTTGCCCTGCTGCATGAGTCGAACAACTCAAACAAGGATCAAAAGCTCGAATTCCGGCTTCAACACGGTTTAACATACCTTCAGGAATTTCTGAACCATGAATAAAATGCCGCGCAATTTGTGCGACTGTACGATTCATTGCTAAATTGTTCTGACCAGTGGCAATTACTAAATTTACTTTTTCAATTAAGCCATTTTCATCAACTTGATAATGGTGAAATAATGTACCGCGTGGTGCTTCACTCACGCCCACTCCTTCTAATTGATTAATGCCAGCATCAGCACGCAGTCGATTTGATAGTAAATCAGGGTCATCTAATAAAATTTCAATTCGCTCAATTGATGCCAGAATTTCAATTAACCGGGCATAGTGATAGAAAAATGATGAAGTGGCAGTACCTTGACCTCTATCTCTAAATTCTCTCAATTCCGCATCAGCTAACGGTGTACCAATATGACTGCAAATATTCAGACGTGCTAGAGGCCCTACCCGATAAATACCACTATCTACACGACAATGGTCGCTCTGGTCAGGATAACCCAAAGGACGATAATAGGGAGATTTTAAATAAGAATCCGGTTGAACTGCTTCACCGATAAATTCCTGATAATGAGTTGGATCGAGTTGATCAGCAATGATATTGCCTGCACTATCTACAAAACGAATATTTCCGTCGTAGTTCTCCCACAAGCCATTAGAAGTAACTAACCCCATAAATAAGCTAGGAAAATTCCCAAAGGTTTGGACTTCTTTTTCATAATCATTGAGTAAGTTTTTAAATCTACCCAGTGCATCTAAGATTGTGGCGCGTGCTTCTGGGATGCGGTTGTGAATATGGCTGCGTCCTTCTTGGGATAATGCTTCGCGGACACCACCAGGAATTGCCCATGATGGGTGTATTTTACGGCCTCCCAATTGTTCAATAATTTCTTGTCCAAATTGACGCAAGCGGATTCCTCCACGCGCCAATTCTGGTTCAGCTGCGATTAAGCCAAATATATTGCGTTTTTGGGGATCGCTATCCATTCCTAATAATAAATCCGGGGCGCTGAGGTGGAAAAAACTCAGAGCATGAGATTGGATAATTTGTCCCAAATTCATCAAGCGGCGCAGTTTTTCTGCTGCTTTGGGAATTGTCACTGCAAGGATGCGATCGCCTGCTTTGGCAGAAGCTAATAGGTGACTTACAGGACAAATTCCACAAATTCGCGCCGTAATTCCTGGCATTTCCCAAAGAGGACGACCTTCACAAAACTTCTCAAAACCACGAAATTCTGTGACATGAAAGCGAGCATCACTGACTTGTTCTGTATCGTCAAGATAAATACTGATTTTGGCGTGTCCTTCAATTCGCGTAACCGGGTCAATAATTATTTTTTTCATGATCCATGTTTTAGCCATCCTTCTATTTGTTCAGTAACTAACTCTGGTGTCTGGTGTCCACATACAGTACCATCCAACACAACAGCAGGTGCAATTCCACAAGCACCCAGACATCTGGCTGTTAAAAGTGAAACTTTTCCATCTGGAGTTGTTTCACCAGCATGAATTTTGGCACATTTTTCTACAGTTGCTAATAAATTTGCTGCACCTTTGACGTAACAAGCCGTACCCGTACACACAACACAACTATGTACACCTTTCGGTGCTAGGGAGAAGAGATGATAAAAAGTTGCTACGCCATAAACACAACTGGGTGGTAGTTTCAGGCTGTGAGCGATGTAATGTAACAGGTCATTTTCTAAATAGCCAAAAAGTTCTTGTGCCTTGTGCAAGACTTCTATCAGTGCATCCTGCTGATATTGATGGCGCTTCATGGTTGCATCAAGCATTTTGAAGCGTTTATCACCACTGGGATGCTCTTTAGGCGTACTTTTTATATACTGATTTTTTTTATTGACTGTTTGAGACTCCATGTTTGTATTTTAAATTTTTTAAGTATTCATGCGGTATAAATAAGTATGTTGTAATATGGTTGCTATGCTCCTGAATTCTATATCTATTGTTATAGATCACAAATTTGAGGAACTTGTGAGGTTATATCAAGTTTTGAGTTTATCGTCCACGACACATAGCTAGAGGGAATGGCAAGATTTCACCCTCAGAGCTTTGACTTTTTTTCAAAATCAGTCTGTTGACGTATCGATCAATTCACACACTGGCAAATATTTCATTTTGAACTTTGCTTTTAAGTTCAGCATCCTGATAAATTTCAGCTCTCAGTGGGTTGTAAATCATCTCGTACCACAAATGACCCACCCGTGCATCAAATTCGTTCAATTGATTTCGCATGAACAAGTGCAGGCACTTTGCACATTTGCCAGGTAACAACTGCCATGAGAAACGACTAGTATTTCTCTCGTAGGGGTGCGTTAGCGACTCGATATGCAAATTAGTAGCTAAACCGTAAGCAGGGTAAGGAGGTGTATTAGAACCGATCGCAAACCAATCAGGTACGGGAAATACCTGCTGGATGTCCTGTGTATATCCCATGTTCATATGGGCAAAGTAGTGCAGCCCAAAATTGAGATAGACAACCTCTGGACTATCCACTATCCTGTCTTCTTCTGCTTTTGGCTTCCCTTTGACAAATAGTTCTTCAATCAGGTAGTTTGCGCCAGCATATAAACTAATTATCCGGTATAGTTGACATACTAAATGGCGGTTATTACCTGTAACTGGGTCTGCACCCATATAGTCAAAAGGTTCTGAAGCAATGGTGATGCTAGCTCGCACAGAACCACTAGATTGAGATATCAGCCGATAGGAATGGTTATACAAAGAAACTTGATAGTAAGGCGATTTTGGTTCGGAAGCGCCTGGTAACTGAATTTCAGCCACCTGCATACATCGCTTTTCTGGGTCTTGACCCAGCCATTCACCCTTAGCCGCCCGGAAAGGATCTAAAATTTCTTGGTGGTCAAGCTGGATACTTGTTGCTGAACCAGAAAACCAATTTCGCCCATTATCTTCAGGTGCAGGTATCAAATTGAACCAAACAATCAGGCGACTATTTGCCAATCGTACTCCACGTTCCCGTCCATCTACCCCATAAACTACTTCCACAGACGGCTCACCCAGTCCTAGAGGTATTGACTGACCCTGGCTTACTTTGATAAAGCCTGAAGCAAGCATGTCATCTTCGGAACCTGGTGGAATTGCTTTTGGTAGAGAAAAAATCAAGGTATCGCGGGAGGGATCGTCTGGATCAACTCGGTCAACTTGAGCATTTATCGGCCTATGCGAGAGATCGCGTAGGTCGCTCAATACCAGTTCTTCTGGCGGAATTTGAAATTGTTGGTAAATTGGTTGCCAAGGAACAGAAACATGGCCCTGACGCCAATTATTCGATGAATTAAAAAGAGTTAATAAATTAATGGATGGCATTGGTTTGCCCCTTTTGTGAGGTTTATACTAAATATATTTTTGAGATTAGAGAAAAATTTTGAGGAACTTGTGAAGGAGCAAGGGGGTTTCAGTACCGCTCAATCTAATTAATAACCGACTTACTTATATTTGCGATTGAGCTTCTGTTATATTCTGTTTTGCTTGTTCCCAAATTTTTGTCAAAGCTTCATTCAATAGAATGTATTTTTGTCTGAAAATATTAGGAGTTAATTGTAATTGATATTTTTCTGTTAGTGGTACACCTTGAATTTGAAAATAACTAGGTAGCCATTCTACTAGTCGAGCATCTAGAATGCCAGCAGATACAGAATTAAAACAATTACCTTCATGGCAATAGCGCCATACAATTAAAGCATCATTATATTCAGCTAATGCTTTTGCTAACGCCTTTATACTCGGATGATTATTGATAGCTGATGACTCTTGAACAAGATGATTAAATTCATCTTGCAAATTGTTTACTTGTTTAGAATATTCATGATATCCAATACTAGCATCAAGAGTAGAAGCAAAGTTAGAGAAATTCTTCATTAATGGTTGCAGAGTTATAGTTACTATTTGAGCTTGGGTATTTCGGAGTTTATTTTCATATATTGACAAAGTTTGTTGGCTTTTTTCGGATAGGCTTGTGCCATTAGGAATACTTTTGAGGATATTAATGGCATCTTGTTCTTTAGCTTCAGCCTCCGATAAAGATTCAAGGTTAGAAGATTTAGCAGTAAGTTCATCTGCTTCATCATTCAAAGCCTTAGCCTGAGTGAAAGCATTCAATGCTAATTGCTCATTTTGAATTTTCTGATTAACCAGATTTAAAATATGCTGATACTTTTTAAGCTCTTGTTGAGATTTAGAGTAGATGTCTACATCAGCTGGAATCTTTTTTAACAAATCAATTGCTTTGACTAAATCTGAATGCATTACCTGCCATTCTTGTAAAGAGAGAATTGTTTGCTTGCCAATACCTAACATCTTTTTGGTCAGTGTTTTAGCTTCAATAAATTCCCCTTTTGCATTGACAATTTTTATACAGGCAGAAAAATTATTCAGTTCCTGTTGAGCTTCTGTATAAGCTAACCCTGGTACATTAGGAATACTAAGTAAAAGTTTGGTTGCTTCATTTACCTGTTTAAAGGTATCCAAAACATTAATATTGTTAGAAATATCAGTCTTACATACCTGATTCAACAAAGTCTGGGCTTGCTGAATTTTTTTATTTTGCTCCTGCTTAAATTTTATCCAGCCAATAGAACCACCCGTGATCAGAATTGCTGAAATCAACGCAACTAATACTAGTCTCTTACCGGGTGTTTGAGAGTTCCTGTTTTCAGCAATAGTCATTGCTCTTCCTCCTATTCAGAATGATGCAATTTGTCATGCTGCTTGAATAGAAGCTAAAAATTAATACTAGCGATCGCTTAAGTTTTCAAGTTCATGGAAACTTAATAGGGCTAGCTTTTTCTAACCTATATTTTCAATGTAAATGAAGATTATAAGGAAGTTGTGAGCATGAGAAGGGCGATCGCTTGTGTGAATATGAGATGCGATCGCCCCAGCATTAATCTGAGAATAAATCCAATATCCAAAATGGTATTATCCACTACACCAGGTGTCATAAATTCCCTTTGCCTCTGGATACTCATCACAGTATTCTTCAAAGGCTGTTTTCACGACTTTCTCTGCTCGTTGATGTGCTATCTCAGCTTGTAATTCCTCTATCACATCCCAAGCAGCAGCACATTCTTCTGAGCGAATACCTTTTTGAGCGCAAATTGCACGAGCTTTTCTAATTTCGTCCTGAAGCTGTTGTTCTAACAGGATAGTCTGGGGTTGCTCAAGAAAGTTACTATTAGCCAGAATGTCAGCCAGTGAGATAATACCCAGTAATTCGCCCTGAATAACGGGCGCTCTTTGCAAATTATGGTCAGCAAATAACCGCGCTACGTATTCTAAACCAAGGTCAGGATTGACGACGATACAAGGCTTGGTCATCACCTCATAAACACGTACCCTACAGGGATCTTTGCCATAAGCAATCACTTTATATACAATATCGCTTTCAGTAATAATGCCGTAGGCATCCTGTTCGTGGCGACGATCTACAACAAGCGCTTTCCAGTCCCTTGCCCTCAAGAGTCTGACTGCTTCAGCCACAGTTGCTGAACTGCGAATTGTGGCAACATCTTTGGTCATGATATCAGATGCTTTCAACATAGTGATCTCCAAATGTTTAATGATGCTGAGAGGATTTTTTATAAAGGTGGGCTGAAAAGGCTATGTATGCCCAAGTCTATATGCGAATGTCCAGCCTTGGGCATTTTGTAGGCTTATCTGAATGTCATTTTCATCGCATCACAGGTCTTGGAGGCATCCTCATTTCTGGCGGAATTACTTGAGGTGTCACTTTAAAGTTAACTAACTGAGACTTCAGGAGTTGCTTTTGGCGATCGCTTAACTCTGGTATTTCCAAAACATCCTCAACCTTTTGATAAGGGCCATGCTGGAGAATCAATTTTGCCAAAGTCGGGTAAAATCCTCGGCAATCTTTAAAGGCAATAATATTAGCGTTATTTAAATCAATTTTCTCTTTAAATTCTGTGCATAACTTTTCATCTCCAACCTGGGGTAATTCTGTTACTAATGTTTGGAGATTGTCAGCTAACACAGGTTGAGTCAAGCCAAAAAATCCCCAGCAAATCATGAATACTAGGCTAACTAGGCTCAACCAACGGACTAAACATTTCATATTTAAACCTCCAGTTGTTAAATTTGTTATTTACAATTCAACACAAAATTAAAAAGTCATCCAATCTTGGATTTATGATTTTGGATTGACCATCAAGCAAATATTGATCAAAAAATCTATTCAAATTGGTATTAGTACTCTGTCAAGCTAGCTTTACTCTCAAAGTAAAACAACAATGTGAGGAAATTGTGAGTAAACCACGTCTATTTGCAAAAATTCAGATGCTGCCAAAATCCTCTTAGCCAGAAGAGCTTGAAATATAGCGAATCATATCTGTGAGAGTTACAAGTTTGCCATAATCAGCTTCTGGAATTTCGACACCAAATATCTCGTTAAGCCCGATCATCAAATTGAGAAAATCATAGGAGTCAATACCCAATTTTGCTCGGATATCTTCATCTGGTTTCAAATTTTCTAAATCGGCTTCCGGTGCAAGCTTGCTCAAGATATTCAAAATAGTCTGTTTGATTTGGGTTTGAGTTGGAGTTGAAGTCATTGTTGAATTTTTGATTGATAAATGTCTTCACAATTTCTCAACAGCTTGTAGATGAGTATTCAGTGCTTGCAAAAATCTCGCGCCAACTATCCCATCGGTGGCGCGATGGTCTCCTGCTAAGGTTGCTGTTAGGACTGGGCGAACATCAAGCATCCCATGTTCTGCCCAAGGTTGTTCGGAAATTTTGCCGAATCCGACTAAAGCTACCTGTGGGGGATAAATCACGCCAAAGACTTTTTCCACACCTATATCACCGAGATTTGTGAGGGTGATAGTTGCATCAGACATTTCCGAACTACGGAGACGACCACCGCGCGTCCGCTCAATCAGGTCACGCATGGCTGCCATTAATTCATCCAGACTTTTGAGGTCGGCATGGTGGATAGCTGGTGTCACTAAGCCTCCTTGGCGGAGGGAAATGGCAAAGCCAATGTGGATGGGTTCTTGTACCTGGAGGTGGTTGTCAATCCAGTAGCCGTTGAGTTCCGGTACTTCCGTCAGAGCTTTTGCAGTGGCTTTAATCAGTAAAACTACTGATAAAATGCGTTCTTTAATAGACCGCTTTTGATTTTCCGCTTCCAACCATTGTAGCGGGTGACTCATATCAATACGGGTTTCTAGATAATAGTGGGGAATATCTCGATTGGAAAGCGACATGGCAGCCGCGATCGCTCGACGCATCCCAACTTGGAAATCTGCTGTTGTCGTCGGTTTAGCAACAATCGGCGCTACGCTTATTTCCTCAACTGGCTTCTCTACTTTAGCCTGCAAAGCCGCCTGTTCTACATCCACTCGCTGAATCACACCATCAGGGACACTAGAGCGGACATCACTTAAGTCAAGGCCTAGCTCGTCAGCTAACCTCCGGGCTAGGGGCGAGACGCGTAGGCGTTTTCCCCCGTTTTTAGCTGCTGTGGGAACGATGGGAGTTTCCTCTATTGGCTGGGTGAGGGGCTGTTTGCTTTCAGTTGTTTGCCCTGCGGTAACGGCTTCTGGTTCTGCGACTTTTTCAGAGTGAATCTTAGCCATCGCCGTTCCTACCGGAACTTCTGTGTTAGGTTCAATCAGGAGCTGATCGACGATGATATCTTCAAAGACTTCAATCTCCATGATGCCCTTGTCTGTTTCCACATCTGCAATGATGTCGCCCCGCTTCAGGCGATCGCCCGGTTTGACTTTCCATTCTACTAAGGTGCCTGTCCTCATATCAGCACCCAGGCTAGGCATACAAAAATCAGCCATTTCTGCTCACCATCCTCCTCACTATCTTGACAATATCGTCAACTTGTGGTGTAGAGGCTTGCTCCAAATGGTTAGCATAGGGCATAGGAACCTCTGCCCCACAAATGCGCTCGACGGGTGCATCCAGGTCATAGAAGGCGCGTTCCATGATGCGGGCGCTAATCTCCGCAGAGATACTACCACTACGCCAGCCTTCATCGACAATTACGGCTCGGTTGGTCTTGGCAATAGATGTTAAAAAAGTTTCATCATCCAGAGGGCGAAGGGTACGTAAATCGATAACTTCTGCTTCAATTCCCTCTTTTGATAAGGTTTCTGCTGCTTCCAGAGCCTTAAACAAGCTGGCGCTGTAAGTGATGATAGTTACATCACTACCTGTTCGCCGGATGCGGGCATGGTCAATATCAACAGCTCCTGCATCTGCCGCTATTTCTCCGTCCATGTTGTATAAAAGAGTGTTCTCAAAAATCAGGACTGGATCTGGATCTGCGAGTGCAGTCCAGAGCATTCCCCGTGCATCCTCCAGCACCGCAGGCGTTAGTACCTTAATGCCGGGGATATGGGCATACCATCCTTCCAAACTGCGGGAGTGCTGTGCTGCCAACTGCTTACCCCCACCCGTCCCCATGCGAATCACGAGGGGTATGTTGAACATACCACCAGACATGTGTAGATAGGTTGCTGCTGTATTGAGGATTTGGTCAGCAGCCAGCAAGCTAAAGTTAACCGTCATCACCTCCACAATCGGACGCATACCACCCAGAGCTGCCCCAATCCCCGCTCCCGTAAAGCCTGACTCACATAGCGGCGTGTCCATAATTCGTTCTGCACCAAACTCTTGCAGCAGTCCCTTACTGACACCAAAAGCACCGCCATAGCGTCCCACATCTTCACCCATCAAAAAAACTCGCTCATCTTTGCGGATTGCTTCACGCAGTGCTTCGCGGATGGCTTCTCGATAGGTGGTATGAATCATTTGAGGTTCATGCTCTCCAGTCTTCATGTTCCCATACCTCGCTCAGAGTAAACAAAGCGGGTCAACTCTGCGGTGGGTTCCCAAGTACCTGCTTCGGCAAAGGCGATCGCATTCTCAATTTCTAGTGCCACCTCTTGCTCCATTGCTTCCCATTCAGGATCACTGAGTACTCCCTGTTCCTTCAATCGCTTGGCAAATGTCTCAATGGGACAGCGTTGTTTCCACAGTTCCACTTCTGCTTTATCCCGATACAGTTCCGCATCAAACATCGAATGGGCGCGGAAGCGATAGGTAATACATTCTAAGAAGAATGGTTTGCCTTCCTCCCGCACCGCAGTGACAGCTTTTTGAGCAGCTTCCTCAACTGCCAAAACATCCATCCCATCGACAGCAGCGTTATCAATACCGTAATTGTTAGCTTTTTGGGCGAGGTTTGTAACTGAGTGGGAGTACTTCAAGGCAGTACCCATTGCATACTGGTTGTTTTCACAGACAAACAAAACGGGAACCTGCCACAGTGCAGCCAAATTCATTGACTCGTGAAACTCACCTTCGGCTACTGCTCCGTCGCCCAAAAAACAGCAGGTTACTTGTTGTCTGCCGAGTTTTTTGTCTGCCAGCGCCAGTCCCACCGCCAGAGGTAAACCACCCCCGACAATGGCATTACCTCCATAAAAGCGTCTTTCCTTGTCGAATAGATGCATTGAGCCACCCCGACCGCGACAACAGCCTTCTTGTTTACCAAACATCTCAGCCATTACGGTAGTCATCGGGATACCCCGGACTAAGGCTTGACCGTGTTCGCGATAGGTGGCAACGATCGCATCCTCTGGTCGCAATACTTGCATAACGCCAACTGCAACTGCTTCCTCACCGTTGTATAAGTGTAGGAAGCCCCGGATTTTCATAGCTCCGTACAGTTCTGCACACTTGTCTTCAAAGCGACGAATCCGCAGCATTTGATGAAGTAAATGATGGTGGTGGTTCCGCTCAACAGGAACAACTTCCGGTTCTACAGCAGTTTTTTTCTTCATCAATTTACCTCCAATGTTGACAAGTCGCCTTCAGGTAAACCCAACTCGCGAGCTTTCAATAAGCGCCGCATAATCTTGCCACTCCTGGTCTTGGGTAGGTTGTCCTGAAATTCAATTTCCTTGGGGGCGATCGCTGCGCCTAATTTCTGCCGTGCAAAACCGATGAGTTCGAGTTTGAGCGCCTCGCTGGGTTGCTGGCCGGGTTTGAGCGATACAAAGGCTTTAACTAGTTCCCCAATCATCGGATTGGGCTTACCAATCACACCTGCTTCGGCAACGGCTGGGTGTTCCATCAAAGCACTTTCAACTTCAAAAGGCCCGACCATATGCCCAGAAGTTTTAATGATGTCGTCTTCTCGCCCCACAAACCAAAAATAACCATCCTCATCGCGCATAGCTAAATCGCCAGTAATATACCAATCTCCGACAAAGCACTTGCGATAGCGTTCCTCGTCGTGGAGATAGCCGCGAAACATGGAAGGAAAGCCAGGTTTTAGGGCTAAATCTCCGTCCATACCAGGTTTGTCTATTAGTTCTACCGTACCATCCTCATGCCGTCGCACAATTGCAGCCTCGATACCGGGTAGTGGACGACCCATTGAGCCAGGACGAATATCCATAGTGGCATAGTTGGCAATCATGATCCCGCCTGTTTCGGTTTGCCACCAGTTGTCGTGGATGGGTAGACCTAGCTTTTGTTGACCCCACACGACCGCTTCTGGATTCAGGGGTTCTCCGACGCTGTGAACTAGCCGCAAATGGCTCAAGTCATACTGTTTTCTCGGTTCTATATCCACTCGCATCAAGCGGCGAATGGCTGTGGGAGCGGTGTACCAGACATTGACTTTTTGAGTTTCCAGAATGCGATACCAGCGATCGGCATCAAACTCAGCTTCATCGATGATGCTAGTTACACCATGGGTGAGGGGCGCAATGATGCCATAAGAAGTACCTGTCACCCATCCCGGATCGGCGGTACACCAAAAGATATCGTCAGGATGGAGGTCGAGGACGTATTTTGCTGTGATGTAGTGGGCGTAAACAGCTTTGTGGACGTGAATCGCGCCTTTTGGCATCCCGGTTGTGCCGCTTGTGAAGTGTAAAAGCGCCATATCCTCAGCATCGGTGGGTGCGGTGGTGAATTCGTCGGAGGCTTCTGCCATGAGTTTAGGAAGCGACCACAGCCCCTCGCCCATATCTGTTTCCGCATCGGTCAGCAGGATGTGCTGTAACTTCGGCAACCGCGATCGCAATTGGGCAACTTTCTGCTTGTAGAGCAATGTGGTAGTAACCAATACCTTAGCATCACCTCGATCCATGCGTTGATAAACGGGTTCTGGCCCAAACGCTGAAAAGAGGGGGCAAAAAACACTGCCATTTTTTAAAGTACCAAGTGCGGCAATATACAATAACGGAATTCGTCCAGCGAGGACAAATATGCGATCGCCTTTGATGATACCTAGTTTTTTCAATACGTTAGCAAAACGATTGGTTTGGGCTTTGAGTTCCCCATAAGTAAAGTCTTTGGCTGTCCAATCTTGAGCAAGAAAGCGCAACGCGACCTGGTTAGCTCGCGAACTTTCGGCATGGTGGTCAATCGCGATATCGGCAATGTTGATCCCTTTACCCTTGCTTGCTCCTTTCAACTCATCATCAAGTAAGAACCAAGAGAAAGTGCGGCGAGTTTCTTCATAGTTCAGTAGGTTTGGTTCTACTAACCAATTCTGTCCTGATTTCGTAATGGGTTTCCAGTCCATAGTTCATCCTCTGAACTAATTAGATTTGTTAATTAATTCACAACAGGAGCTATCAGTTTTCTGGCGATAATTCTAACCAGCTTGAAATGCAATTCCCATCTCATGAGGTTATTTAGTAAAGATGAGAGAAATTATGTAAAAAAATGATAAAAATAATTGAGAAACTTACCCAAGATTCTTTTAGAGACGCGTAATTTAGCGTCTCTACTGGAAATACACCCCGCATTTTTCCAAAAATTTGAAATCCTGCAAAAATCAAGATAGATTATAAATTTTCAATCAAGTTGATCAAGCATTCTTTTATCAAGAATACTCTACACTAGCTACAAAAAATCGATTCATGTCACACATCATAACAATCAAATTTTCGGAATGTGATTTCTCAAAAATGCTATTTCTAAAGACAGATGAAAAATTTGTGAAATTTGATAGTCATGGGAGATAGATAGAAGCAATATATCCTAATTCCATTAGAGGTACGTCATGAGCGAAGCCACTAGCAAATCTTCGTATACTGAGCAGATGAAACACATCCGCAGCTATACCAGCAAATTTTCCAGTGCTCTACCGGATGTGATGAAAAGCTTCTACGCTCTGAGTAAAGCTTCTTCCGCACCTGGCGTACTCGACAGCAAAACAAAAGAATTGATTGCGCTGGCAATCTCCGTAGCAATTCATTGCGATGATTGCATTGCCTTCCATACCCATTCTGCTCTCAAAGCAGGCGCGACGAAAGAAGAAATTCTTGAAACCCTCGGCGTAACGGTGTTTATGGGCGGTGGCCCCGCACTGATGTACACAACCCACGTTATGGAAGCCATCGAGGAATTGCAGCAGAATGATGGTTAATCCGGCTACTGGAGTGACCTGAGGAGATAACAAAGAAGCACGGGCGTTTAAGCAAGATGAACGCGGACAACGGGATGCAAAGTTTCGTACACAGTAGAAGTAAAGACAATTCGGTAAGCTTTGAGTTCTTCAGAAAGGTTGACTGCGGCTTCTGCATAATCGTAGGCGTTGCTGTGTTTGGAAGAAGTTGTTGTGTGAGTGTTTGTGCATAATTCAAGAGTTTGGCTTGGTTGCCTTTAATGCCAACTAAATAATCATTCCCTTGGCTGACATTCACTCTAGAATGAGTCGCACTTACATAACCTCCTAAAGCACAGAACTAAACATCTGCGTATCACTCAGTGTTTCAATAAGACTACTGTTGATACTACAAATTAGTCAAAATACTAGAGGTAGTGGCAGCAATCAAAGTTATAAAGAGCGCTAATTAAGTATAAATACTCTAGCAAAGTTAATTTTTAATAGTAACTTACCTGCTTATAACTACGGAACAAAGTAAATTATAGATTATCAAATTAGATTTGAATTAATTTAAAAATCAAAAATATAAAATTTATTAACTTTACAATATATAAAAATAAAACAAACTAGTAAAATTGCTATGATTTTTTTAGAAAATAATTAATATTTTAATGATATTCTTAAGTTTTTTATTAAGTAAATTATACATGAGATATAAAAATAGTTTTATTATTCCGGTCATGTATAAGCTGAAAATTTGTGCAAAAACAGGTATTAGACGCATATATTTAGATTTTAGCTTTTGACTACTTAGGAGTTGATGTCTGATAAAGGAGTAAAGTTTCTATTACTGTAAATTTCAGCTACTGCAAAAAATATTTATATATTTTATTTGATAGATTGTTTCGTTAATATGATATTTTTTCCTAAAAAGTTATCAGATTAAATTGATAAAATATCAAATAATGCTGGAAAATATCTAGAGACGTATCAAGAAAATATTATTACATTAATATTAGGAAAAAGTTTAAAATTTTCCCTAACAATTTTCAAAAAATTTATTAAATGTATGCCATATGTACCACATATGGTAGTCGTATTTGACATCAAAAAAGTGGGGTCAAACGAAATTGATCAAGTTATTACACACTTGTATCCGAAAAAATCAGCCAAGCACTTTATGTGTTTATTGATGAACAACAATAGCAATCAATTGCTGTAAGTATTGCCAAGTAAGCTTTTTAGGCATTTTTATGTTCTCAAAAATTAGAGGTAAGCTGCTGGAGATTTACAACTTAGTTAACAGTTTTATTGATTTTTCAAATTTTTGAATGGCAGACAAATGGTATACATGTGACATGCTTATGGGGTACACTCATTCTGTAATCCTTTTTACTCCCACACTTCAGGATAGGTCAGATATGGTACGTCCGAAACAGAATTTTAAGATAGCTTTAGATTTAGCCAACTCCAGCATTAAAATAGCCACTCTTGACTACGAAGATCGCATAGAGAGTTACATCGATACTCAATGCAGTCCATCAGATAGCTTAGGCAATGTCGTGATTAAAGATAGGACTCTTAACAATACAGAAGTATTCTGTGTAGGGTATGGTGCAGCAAAATCTCCAACTGGACGAGCGACAGTCATGGATAAAAGCGCCAAGATCAAAGAGATTCAGAAACTGTATTTAGGTGCTTTGGCGCACTATCCTCAACTTCCGAGTGTGATGAAAAATTATATAGTAGTGTCCTCTCATGCTTGGCAGTCTCATAAGGAAGAAATCAAGGGGAAGTTAGAGGGTTGCTTAAATTTGTGCCTCGCAGGTAAAGATGTGGAATTATCAACAGAAGTACTTTTAGTAGTACCAGAAGGATTCGGTGCAATAGTAGACTACAGCGAAGAAAGAATAGCGACCCTCGATTTTGGAGCAGGAACAACTCTACTGACTCCTTATATTCGCAAGCGTCCGCAAGAGACATTAGTTTCTAATATAGGAGTCAATCAACTGTACCTAATGATCACTTCAGCGATGAAAGGTAAGAATTACGGTTACACAGGTGATGTGCGAAAAATCCGTGAACAAATAGAACTAGGTTCTTTTTATATGGAGGGGTGCAATATCAAAGAAATATATCAGCAATGCCTAGTGCAGTGGTGGAATGAAAATCTCAAAGAACACAGTTATGAAGCTGTGAGATTGACAAAATCTGGTTACAGGGTAATTTGTATTGGAGGTGGTGTAGCCCTACCAGGTTTTTCAAAAGTGCTGACATCTAAGGGATTAGAAGTGGTGAGCGATCGCCCAGAGATGGCTTCTGTGCGAGGGATGTTCAAGTTGGCGATGCAGCAAGCAGCGAAAAAAGGAGTATAGATAGATAATGAGCGATTCACCAAAGTGGGAAAAAGCAAGGATTAGAACCAGAGAAGCTGAAATAGTTCGAGCAGTAGCAGCAGAGAGAGGAGAAAAATTTATTGATGCACTTTACCACATGATTAATTTTTATTGGGATTACAAAAGAGGTTTACTACCACATACTCCGTTCACCTCGAAAGCACCTGTGGCGACAGTTGAGCAGACATCAACACCACAAGATGAAACAACAATAGAAGTTGATCTTGATATGTTTACGTGAACTGAAAAGGTGTGTATCTAAGGTAATGCAGTCAATGATTTCCTCTGCGTGCTGGTGTGTATGCACTTCATGTAGTTCCCTTTGCTAATTGTTGAAGTTCAGCAAGCAGTTGCTGTAGTCGCTGACGTTTTTCCGGTTCTGACCAAATTGTGGATGATTTCAATGTTTTAGAAACTTGATTGAATTGTTGTTTTAAAGCAGCGATTTCTTCTGACTGTATTGGTTGAGTGTGATCATGAATAGCTGCACGAATTTGACTCAGTGACCATTGTTCCGCAATTGCCTGGTTCAAAAGTTGATCTAGCAGAACAGGGTCTTTAATTCGTGCCAGCGCTCTCGCTTTTGTGTACTCAATTTTTCCTGCCCGAAGTGCTTCTAAAATTGAGTTTGGCAGGTTTAGTAAAGGTAAACGATGACTTGCAAAGGATTCCCAACTAATCTTGGCAACTAAAGCAAAGACGGACTCTACTACTAAGAGTGTTGACTCATTTCCGACAACGTTGTCAGAACCCCGTTTTGCCAAACGATGTAGTAACTGAGGAATTTCAGTAGAAGGAACATCCAATTTAGTAGCCAAAAGTGCAATAATTCCTTCTGTTTCTTCAATGGGATTGAGATCCTCTCGCTGCAAATTTTCAATGAGTGCTAGTTCCATTGCCTGCAATTGAGTCATTTCCCGAATTACTACAGGAACTTCACTAACCCCAACTTCTTGTGCTGCTCGATAACGGCGTTCTCCTGCTACTAACTCGTAGTACTCATCTGAAATAGGGCGAACTAGTAATGGTTCCAGAATACCATGTACTCTGATCGACTCAGCTAATTGCTGTAATTTTTGAGGATCGAAGTAGCGACGGGGTTGTTGAGCAGATAGTTGAATCCTGGATATATTAATGACCATAGAATTTTCAACATCTGCTTTAGTTAGTTCTGTTGAGCTAAAAATGCTCTTTGTGGAGCTACCTTTGAAGGGATTGTTACCGAGACCTCTTTTAGACATAAAAACTTACAAATCCTGGATATTTTTCCGACAACGTTGTTGGAATGAAATTATGCAACCTAGAGACGCTGAAGTAATTCATTCATTAAATCTCTGTATGCTCTTGCTCCTGTACCTTTTGGATCGTGTTCAAAAATAGAGACTCCAAAGCTGGGAGATTCGGAAATGCGTACAGTTGTGGGAATAATTGTTTTGAACATACGTTCTTGAAAATACTCTTGCAAATATGTCAATACATCTTTGCTGATCTTCTGCCGTCCGTCAAATTTAGTGGCGAGTACACCCAAGACATTTACTTCATGATCTAAAAAATTTTTAACCAGATTAAAGGCGTATTCAACTCCCTGAACTCCTAGTAACCCAACATAGCTCATATCAACAGGAACAATAACGCCATCACTTGCCTTGAGTGCATTAATTGAGAACACTCCTATATTAGGTGGACAATCAATCAGTATGAAGTCATATTCACTATCAATTTCACTCAGGGTTCGCTTTAGTAAATTTTCTCGTCCAGGCAATCCTGAAATTTGCAGTTCCTCAACAGCAAGCAATATATTGGATGGCAAAACATCAACTTGATGGGAACATTCCTTGATGATCGCTTGCTTAAGGCGTTGCTTTCGCTCGCTGAGAGAATCACTCTGAAGAACATCCTTCAATTGAGTCTCCAATTTCCAAATTTCAATGCCAAGAGAAGCACTTGAAGTTCCTTGGGGATCGATATCCACTAACAAAACTTTTTTGTGCTTAAATCGGGAGATTCCATCTGCCAGGTTTGTTGCAGTAGCAGATTTGCCAACTCCTCCCTTCATATTAAAAATTGCAATTTTGTAAGCCATGATGCTATTTACAGCAACTAAATGTTTTGGATTGTGTTACAAAAATTTTTTAAAGTAAAGATAAACTCGTATTATCGCAAATCCACATATTGACCTAAATCTTTATCCCTAAGAATCTGTCCCATTTTATGATATTCCCGACGTATTGCTCGGATCAAATGTACCATCTCAATTACTCCATTATCGACTGCTGCTAAAAAAGCTGCTGTCAGCGCAATATTGCGAATATTAGCACCTGTAATATCAAAATTCTGTGCCAGAAACTCTAAATCTAGATGGGGGTTACAAGGTGCATGTTTTGGAAAAATTCCTTGCCAAATCAGATGACGGCTCTTTGCATCCGGTAGGGCAAACTCGATAATAAATCGGAGTCGCCGCTCAAAAGCTTCATCTATATTAATACGTAGATTAGTAGTTAAAATAGCAACACCCTCATATTCCTCCATTTTTTGCAACAGATAACCCACTTCGATATTGGCATAGCGATCGCGAGCATCTTGCACCTCAGAACGTTTGCCAAACAAAGCATCTGCTTCATCAAAAAAGAGGATGGCATTAGAATTAGTTGCGGCGGTAAAAATTCGGTTGAGATTCTTTTCTGTCTCACCGATATATTTACTGACTATTTGCGACAAATCAATTTTATAAAGGTCTAATTGTAGTTGATGAGCAATTACCTCCGCAGCCATCGTTTTACCTGTACCAGGAGAACCAGAAAATAGAACATTTAGACCTTTTCCTAAAGATAGCTTATCTGCAAAACCCCATTTTTTATGGACTAAATCTCGGTATTCTGCTTCTTTGCAAATCTCTTGTAGTTGCGTCAGTTGATTGGGATGCAATACAATGTCGTCCCAGGTATATTTCGGCTCAATTTTACGGGCGAGGGTTGCTAAGTCGTGACCGGATTGGGCGCGAGCTGCGCTACATAAATTAACAAATGAGGGTAGTGGTTTTGCTGTTTTGCGGTGGCTGTTGTTTTTAGTTGAGCCGATTTGTTGCCAACGGCCGGTATTATAGGCAGTGGCGACAGCATCAGCAATTTGATCTGGGGTGAGAAGAAAGCGATCGCTCAACACATCTAACTCTGAATCTTCAAGGTTAATCTGGGCTGCTTTGAGGTGAGTTTGCCAATATTCTCTACGTTGGCTAGACTCAGGAATCAAAAAAGGAACTGTAATTAAGCCGGTTATTCCTGTGGCTGTGGGTATCCAATTTTGCACACCTGCGAGGATAGTAATACCTCGATTTTTTTCGAGTTCTGTGAGCAAAGATTGATAGGGAATTTGATTTTCTGGGAGGTAGAGAATATCGAAGTTATCCAGATACAGCAAACGCTGAAAAAACCAGGCTTCTCGTGCCAAAATTTGCAGTTTTTCCTCAAAATTGGCTTTCTCCTCTACCATCTTTGCTAAATCAGCGATTAACAAAGGCACTTCCAGAGTTTTAGCGAGAATTTGGGCTGTGCAGCGTTTACCAGTGCGATGGCGACAGCCACTCCCTGCGGGAGTATCAGTTCCTTGAAAATAGAGGAGTAGGGGTTGTTGTTTTTGCCAATCTTCGATCACTAAGGCTTCTAGAGAAGTTTGGACATCTGCCTTTAAATACAAAGTATCGGAAAATAGCTTTGGCTCTAGTAGCTGACAACAAGAAGTCAGTCGGGAATCTAACCCTGGTTGATGCAAGAGTAACTTAACCACTTGGGGGTCGAGTATCAGACGATGAGAAAGAAGTGTCGGATGCTGCTGATGCGGTTCTGGATACAGATGCAGCAGACAATGGTAAATGAGGGGTGCGTTGCTAGCAAAATGCTTGCGTCGTGATAGTTTTTCGGGAATGCTAGCACAGAGCAAGTTCAAGACCATATCTACTGTAGGTCTTTTGTTGCTCATATCATCTTGGAGATAGGCATAAACCTTTTCATAATAACGATCTAATTCTGGTGCGAGAGCGATCGCTAGTATATCCAAGTCAAAATCCGATAAACTAAAAGTTCTTTGTAACCATGCTACAAGGGAATCTGAGCGAATTTGTATCGATGTTGGCTCTGATGATATCTCGGTTGTTTGCAACCATGACACTCCCAGTTCTCCCTCTGCTTTCTGCTGTGTTTGCAGAACCGAAATAGCTTGTTTGATCAGCCAATCTAGTCGCAGCAAGAGAGGTTGCAAGCCATTTAAATCGGGAGTAATTTCTACTGCTTGGGAGATGGGTTTGGTAAATATTTTAGCTCCTGCTACTGTTGAATCCACTGGATATTCCTTGGGTGAGCAGTTATTTTATATGGAAATGAAACAAAGCTTGTGAGCGATCGCACTTTTTTTATTTTAGAAATCAGGCGATCGCTTCAAATAAATTCTTTGGTTAATTATCTGAACATCTTCAGCCAATCAAAAATCCTATTTGCTGTTAACTCTAAAGGTTTTAGTTGGTGTAGGTTGGGTTAAGCACAGCGCAACCCAACATGAATCTCGGAAACCCAACTCATCCTGACAATGTTGGGTCTCGTAAACTCGACCCAACCTACAAAATCTAACGCATCATTTTAGTCGTGTCAGTCCAATAGATTGGGTTAACGCAAGGAAACCCAACTCATCCTGATGATGTTGAAAATCTACTACTTATGAGTTATTGAATTCTAGTCATCAATTAATAGTTTCGTCTTCTGCGGGCTGTATTGCCCGATGCTGTGACCTGTGAGAATTTTGAATCATATACCTGCCGTTCTTGGTACCTTTGTCTAAATACGTCGAGGATATCCAACCACCCTAAATCTTTGTAGATCGCATAGATATCTACCTCATTAAGACTCCATTGTGGATTTGCGGCAACCTCTGTAGAGGTTGCGAACAATTCAGTTCCCCCACTTAAATATCCTCCAATCATATGTTGAAACATATGAATCCATTCTTCCAGGGCTACGGGTAAAACTTTCATCGCCATGTAGTTATTATTCTCAGGTGTTATTGCTTGCGAGATGTCATTATTAGGCAGGAGCGCGACATCGGGCAAATTCAACTTTTTGTCGTTGACAAAATACATTCCTTTATCTACACCCAATTCTACTTCTACATTGATTTTTTCATTACTTAACCCGGTTATGTCAATGTACTTACTTCTGAGATTGATTGTATGATTGAAGCGGTCTGCCATTGCACGACTATATAAAAGATTATATGCTTGTTGCCACCTGCTATTTTCTATGTGACCGATGATGTCTAATATATGAGTGGCAAGCCTGCTCACCTTTACATCTTGTGATGTTCTGTAGTGATTTAACCTATTTATTATAGGGTTTCGTTGGATGACCGATGAATCTTGATTTTTCGCCTTGAGATTGAGAGTACCTCCCTGATTCTCTGTGGATAGATAATTTAAATTCCTTTTTTCATGATGCAAATTAATAGGGTTAGACTCGATTGATTTAACTGATAGTTCCGCCTTTGCCCCCATTACATCTGCTTCTGTTTCTAATCCCTCATCATCATTAATCTGTACTTCTTTCATCTGCATTGTGGGTTTTACCCTTCCCTGCATCTGCTGGACAACGTGCCAAGCTTCATGGGGTAAATGTTCATCTTGTCCGGGGGCTACATGAATATCCGTCCCCTGAGTGTAAGCTAATGCCTGTACTTGGGCAGGTTTCGGCGAATTATAATGAACTCTGACATCATCAAGGGAATATCCTGATAGATTTTCTACTCCTGCTTTGAGATTATCGGGCAAACCGGTTTTGTTGGGTCGCAGTTCCACTGATGACTCTGGGAGATCAACCGTTGTGTCACCTTTCGCTTGTATGGTTTCTCCCCCATGACCAGCATCAGCCCAAAGTTGCGCGGATATCCCCTGAAATTGTGGAACCCAAGGGGTTTTCTTTCCCGCCAAAATCTCTCGTGTTGACCTTGTACCGATCGCACTCTCTAACTGTTGTCTCTCATCCCCATTAACGGTATTTGGGTCTTGTTGCACTCTTTGTACTACCGCAGATAATGACCCATAAGTTGGACTGGTTGCCATGTCCTGACTTTTTGGCGTTGACCGTAGCGGGGGTGAAGCCTTTTGAGATATTTGCTTTCGGTACATATCATCTCCTACATCTGGCTAACAATAATTGAATGAAAAACGGTGCTTAACTATACTTAACTATTTATGTTGGTTATGAGTCTTCGTCGCTAGAGTAGTTTAAGGATTTCAAAGAGTCTAATATCAAGTCTGTCGTTTCTCCCATTGTTTCACTCCTCGGAGAGGGGGGAATGCGGTCGTAAGACCATCTTGCTTTTTTTCCTTTCTTTGGATTTGGTTCACGAAATTTAAAATATTCCTTATCTCGTGGATCATACGCACTTTTCCTGAGTTTCTTGCGATTATATTTAGTGGGATTGTTAATGTAATCTTTGATATATTTATCAAGTCCAGCACCTTTGCCCATATTCTCGTCGCCCGGACCCAACCACACATTGTCGGGGTGATTAAAAAAGTCCTTTGACATATCCTCAAGGTTGTGACCATATTTGTAAGCATCCTTAAACATGTCTCTATCCCAAGTTTGCCACTCGGAAGGTAAGAAACACCTCTCCTGAAGTTTTTGCATATCTTTTCTAGTCCCCTTGCGAAGGATTGCATTCACTCCTTCTCGCCAGAGAGACCATGCTAGTTTATGTCGCCTATGAATTGTTGGAAGTTGGAAGGAAACTCCATCATCTTGGGAAAACTTCACGATGTATTCCTCCCCATTTTTATCAGCATCGCGGTGAATATCTTTTTTTAGTTCAGTTGTGAAGTCAGGACGACCAGTTATTTGATATACTTTACCTTTCTTCACGATTCTCAATGTGCTTCGCTGGATAACGTCTTTGCTTCTGTTACTGGGAGTTAGAAATAATTGTTTGGGATGAATAGGAGATACTTCTTTAGCTTCTGCTGAATTCAATCGAAGGTCATTAGCCGTACTTTTTGACTGATATTCCTCTCGCTCTGCTTTCTCTCCCATCACATCCGCTTCCCGCTCAAGCCTTGCATCATCATTAATTCCCACTTCCTTCATCTGTATCGTCGGCTTTACCCTTCCCTGCATCTGCTGGACAACGTGCCAAGCTTCATGGGGGAGATGCTTTTCTTGTCCTGGCGCAACATGAATATCTGTCCCTTGGGTATAAGCTAACGCTTGTAATTCAGGGGGTTTAGAGGAATTGTAGTGAACCTTCACATCATCCATCGCCATCCCAGAAAGATTTTCTATCCCGGCTTTGAGCTGATCTGGTAGTCCGGTCTTGTTTTCTGGTTGCACTTCGGACGCACCAACATCATCCTTTCCCTTCGCCTGAATAGGTTCGCCAACTTGCCCAGCATCACCCCAAAGCTGCGCGGATATCCCCTGAAATTGTGGAACCCACGGGGTTTTCTTTCCCGCCAAAATCTCTCGTATTGACCTTGTACCGATCGCACTCTCTAATTGCTGTCTCTCATCCCCATTAACGGTATTTGGGTCTTGTTGCACTCTCTGCACTACCGCAGATAATGACCCATAAGTTGGACTGGTTGCCATGTCCTGACTTTTTGGCGTTGACCGTCGCGGGGGTGAAGCCTTTTGAGATATCTGCTTGCGGTACATGTCATCTCCTGAGTTTGGCTAGGGGTAATTGAATGGAATGAAAAACAATACTTAACTATTACTTAATTATTTCTGTTGAATATAAATTCACTCTCTCTATATTTAGAGAGTTATTTAGTTATTTAGTATTTATTACAAATAGTCACAATATTTATTGACAATACTTAATGAAATTTTTGTTTACTAAGATACTAACCTAACTGTATGATTCTGAATTATAGCAGTCTTAAATTCTTTGCGAACAACAATATATCCGACTTTGATAATAAGTCGGGTATATAGAGCTTGCAATTTTTCAAAAATCAAATGGAATTGCGATAGGATTCCTATTTAATTTCTGAAAAAACTCAGTACAGTTTTTGTTCCCTGTTCCCTGTTCCCTGACTCAAAGAATAATTTAATAAATCAAATTGGATTTCTATATATTAGGATTCTTATTTGGTTTTTGTTGATGTAGCCTGCGTTCTGTGCTTAAGAAATCAGTACGCTTCAAAGAGCTTTTTTGACTGTTGCCTGTTCCCCGTTAAGAGTTCTCTATTTCATGAATGAATTTAATTTTGTTCAACCACTTTAGATTATGTTAGATGCTCTAGACCATACCTTAGAATTGCTATTGAAACGAGAACTTCCACCTGATGTTCCTTCAACAGACACGGAGGTTTTTATCAGTTTTGATACGCCTTATCAAGGAGCAATTAAAAGAAAGCCAGCTATCAATTTCTTTCTTTATGACGTACAGGAAAATCTAGAGTTACGCAACAGTGCATGGTCAGTGGAGCGCCAAAGTAGTGGTAAAGCAATGAAAAAACGTCCCCCGGCGAGGGTGGATTGTTCATATCTAATTACTGCTTGGCCACAAAATGAAGATGATATCCAGACAGAACACCAACTTTTAGGAGCAGTAATAAAGGTGTTACTGCGCTATCGGAAATTACCCGAAACCTTTCTTGCAAATAATTTTGAAGGTCAAGAACTCCCGTTAAGATTAACTAGTTTGCGTCCTAGTAACTTACAAAGTTTTGGGGAATTTTGGCAAGCAATGGGGGGAAAGGAAGGGACTAGACCCAAGGTCGTATTGCATTGTACTGTTACTATTTCCGTTCCTGTGGATGAAGCAGGAGAAGAAGCGGGATTAGTAGGAGTTTTGAGGCAATAGGCAATAGGCAATAGGCAATAGAGAAATAGAGAAACAATCTGTGTAATTAATTTCTGTGTGGGTGCTTAAATTCATGAGGGGAGCGACTATGCTCAAAATGAGTGTATCTAACCAACAAATAGCGATCGCAGGTAAAGTTCTGGAAGGGGAAAGCGAAAAAACAATCTCTGGCGCGATAGTCGAAATTATTGCAATGCCAGAAAAATTTAAAACTCAATTATCTCTGAAAGCACTTCAATACGGTTCGCAATGGGAAAGAATGTTAGAGCGACCTGATCGGAAAATTACAACCAGCGATGGTGATTTTCACTTTATCAATTTACCTCCAGGAGAATATCTTCTAGAAACATTTTTACCAACAAGTGCAACTCGATATAAAAATGGCAGAAAAACAGTAACAGTTTCTGCTGTTGATGGTAAAATCTTAACTACGATGACAGAAATTGTTCTTTTACCAACTGGAATTAAAGGCAAAATCACCGATGCAGATGAGCCAAATAAAGCAATTATTAATGCTAAAGTACAGATCCAAGGCAGTCGAGATAGTACCTTAAGCGATCAAAAAGGTAATTATCGCTTACTAGGTTTAGAATCTTCCAAATCAGGTGAACACACCGTAACTCTAACTGTCTCTGCGATAGGCTATCAACAAGTTTCTCAATCAGTCGTTATTCAACTCGGGGAAGTAATTGCCGAGCAAAATTTTTCTCTTAAACATAAATAAGTTAAGTAGGTAAGCACAAATCAAGCTAACTGGTTAGGGTCGTCATTTGTTATTTGTCATTTGTCATTTGTAAGCGTTGCAGTAATTTTATATTTCTTAACTAGTTATGTTTATTTCCGCTTACTTACCTAAACAGAATTAATCACACATATTATTCCCCTATCCCCTATTCCCTATCCCCTATTCCCTATTCCCTATCCCCTTTTTCTAATAAATCAAGGAGTAAATCAAATGCCAACTTATCTCTCTCCAGGTGTTTACGTCGAAGAAATAGCTTCCGGTTCTGCTCCAATAGTAGGAGTTGGAACCAGTATTGCTGCTTTTATTGGCACGATAAAAGCCAATGCTTGGTCATCAAACAACACCACTAATGCAGCATCAATTAGGTCTGTAGGAAGCTCTACAAATCCTGTTAGTATTGGTGACGGCAAAGGTGGTAATCAAAAAAATTATCCATTGTTGTCGGGAGATTATCCAGTAGTTACCACAGCAGGAACTTATGGGTTTTTTGTTGATGGGAATCCTGTTAATTTAGATGATGTAAACCCGATTACAAATAATGATACAGACAAGTCTGCAACAGTAAAGTTTAAAGATGCGGTAACTTCAGGAGCAAAAATTACCGGATATTATCAAGTTCAAATACCAGCAACACCAATTCCAAGTGATCCTAATATTGCTAAAGAAGGGGAAATTAAACTCTGTACAAACTTTAGTGAATTTAAGAAATTCTTTGGTGACTTTTTGTCTCCTAGTGGCGATACTCAAGGACAAAACACTTTAGCTCATGCAGTTTACGGCTTTTTCAGAAATGGTGGCACTCGTTGTTATGTCACCTGGATCACTGGAGAAAATAAGATTGCCGGCGTTTTAGATGCTTTTGAAGCTATTGACGAAATTACTATTGTCGTTGCGCCAGGAAATTTAGATTTGATGGATGATATCAAAGATCATTGTGAAAAGATGGGCGATCGCATTGCGATTCTCGATAGTCCAGATACCATAGATTTGAGCAAGGCTGAAGATGTAAATAAACTTAAACCCTTCTATTCTGCTTATGCAGCTTTGTATTTCCCCTGGATTCAAGTTTTCGACCCTGCCAGCAATAGTAATATTTATATTCCACCCAGTGGTCATATTGCTGGAGTTTATGCACGGGTTGATGGACAAAGAGGAGTACACAAAGCCCCTGGCAATGAAACGATATTGGGAGCTTTAGATTTAAAATATAATCTCAGCAAAACCAAACAAGATGGACTCAATCCGGACGGAATTAACTGCATTCGCAAGTTAAACGGTAATATCCGCGTTTGGGGTGCGCGTACCTTGGGTGGAGATGCAAATACAGAGTTTAAGTACGTAAATATTCGGCGTCACTTTAGTTACCTGCGAGACTCCATTGACAAAGGAACTCAATGGACGGTTTTTGAACCCAATACCCCCGAACTCTGGGCAAAAATCCGCCGCAATATCAGTGCTTTTTTGATGATGGAATGGCGCAAAGGTGCATTATTTGGCACAACGCCCCAAGAAGCTTTTTATGTGAAATGCGATGAAGAAAACAACCCCCCAGAAGTCCGGGATTTAGGCCAAGTCGTCACAGAAATTGGTCTAGCAGTGGTTAAACCTGCGGAATTCGTGATTTTCCGTCTCAGTCAATGGGCTGGTTCGGGGAAATAGGCAATAGGCAATAGGCAATAGGCAATAGGCAATAGGCAATAGGTAATAGGCAATAGGTAATGACTCTTGACCCTTGACCCTTGACCAATGACAGTCTTAACTAGTTAGCTCTATTTTTTTCTGTGAATCTTATGCCGACTTTAGAGCCAAAAATACCAGGTATCTCTCTCAACCATATTGTTCCGACCCCAGAGCCTGAACTGTTGACAGGTGTTCCGGTTTTCTTTGGCTTGGCATCGGTAAAATCAGGTGCGAAGGAAGCAAAAAAGCTAACATTGGTGACTCATTTTGACCAATATTTTCATCAAGCACAGGGATATCTGCGAGATGCAATCACAGGGTTTTTTGAAAACGGAGGTCGTCTTTGTTATGTCATCGCTTTAGCAGATAATACTCTTGATGCTCTGCGACAGGGGTTAGAAACAAGCGAAGTCCTAGAAAATATCGATTTGGTTTGTGTTCCCGATATCATGCTGCTTGGTGCAGATATTGAAATTATTCAAATGCAACAAGCTATTTTAGAGCATTGCGAGCAGATGAGCGATCGCTTTGCCATTCTGGATGCATTGAATGTAACTGATGTCACACACCTACAGCAACAACGACAGGGGCTTTCTAGCCACAACGGAGCATTATATGCACCTTGGCTAAAAGTAGAACATCGTTCCGATCCGATTCCTCCCTGCGGTCATATTGCTGGAATTTACGCCCTTTGTGACCAAACTGTCGGATTTCATGCTCCTCCTGCTAATTTTGAACTGCAAGGAGTTTTGGATTTGAGTCTTCACCTCACAACTACAGAGCGAGAAGAATTGCTCAATACGAAAATCGGATCGACGGTCAACTGTATCTGTAGCTTCCGAGGGCGAGGAATGCGAGTCTGGGGAGTGCGTACTCTCAGTCCCTTAACTGAATGGCAATATGTTAATGTGCGTCGCTTATTTCTAACTTTTGGACGCTGGGCAAATCGTAACCTGGCCAATACTGTATTTGAACCCAATGCTTTCCCTTTATGGGTGCGACTGCAAAGGGAATTGAGCGTTTATTGTGAATCTTTGTGGCGACAAGGTGCTATCCAAGGTAGTGTACCCCAAGAGGCATTTTACGTTAGATGTGATGCCCAAACTAACCCTCCTGAAAATCGAGAGATGGGACAGGTAGTCGCAGAAGTAGGATTAGCCCCTACTATTCCGGGAGAATTTATCCAACTTTTACTTGTTCAAAGTAGTAGCGGAATTACACTCAAATAGGGAATAGGGAATAGGGAACAGGCAATAGGCAATAGGAAATAGGAAAAGATGGGTAAGAAAGGAGGTAGATATGTGTTGAATTTTTCAAAAATCAAATAGGAGTTCCATAATTGATAACTGATAACTGAAGGAGATAATTTTATGCCAACAATTTCTAATCCCCACGACCCCTATAGCGGTTATAATTTCTGGGTTGAGTGGGATGGTATTGTTCACGCTGGGTTTCGTGAATGCAATGGTTTAACAGCGACTCGGAAGGCGGGAACTTATAGAGAAGGAACAGATAAAGCTTTAAGTCAGCGTCAAATTCCCGGACTTAATAGTTATGGCAACATTACCCTAAAACGGGGAATTACTGACAATAAAGAACTGTGGGAATGGCACAAAAAATTACAAAATGGAGAAACAGATCGCCGCAACCTTTCGATTATTTTGGCAGATGATAAAGGAGAAGAAAAAATTCGGTGGAATTTAGAAAACTGCTGGCCTACGACTTGGAATGCTCCAGACTTTAATGCTACCTCTGACGAAGTGGCGATCGAAACCCTGGAACTAGTTCATGAAGGTATTACTGTTGGTTAATATTTCCTTTGAGCAATATTTCTTTTGATTACAATCATGCAGCAAACTGAATTTCCTTTTATATTGCCCCAAGGATATCTGGATTCAGAAGGTAATACCCACCGTGAAGGCATTATGCGGCTTTCAACTGCTTATGATGAAATTGCGCCAATGCGAGATCCAAGGGTGCAGAAGAATCCAGGTTATTTGGTGATTATTCTCTTAGCACGGACAATCGTCAAACTTGGAACTTTAGATCAAATTAATACCAAGATTATTGAGGGGTTATTTTCAGGAGATTTAGTTTATTTACAAGATTTTTATCAAAGAATTAACCAAAACGGTCACAGTCGTTTTCGGGTAGCTTGTCCCCACTGTCAGGGAGAGTTTGAAGTAGAAACTATTCCGGTGGGGGAGTAGTTTGCTACCCCTCAGAACGACTCTTGGAGGAGGTAGCTTATCTTGCGTACCATTTTCACTGGTCTTACGAACAGATTATGACAATGGAACACCGAGAACGTCAGCAGTGGGTGACACAGGTAGCACAAATTAATCAGCGACTCAACGATTAAAAAAATCTTGACTTTTGTACAGACGCGATTAATCGCGTCTACAGACTCTTGAATTCCAAATGAGACGAAAAAATGAATCCCCTACTTATCGGACTTAATGCAGCTTTAGCGGCAGGTTCAACCCTAAGTTTAGTAGGACACGATCCCTACATGGCTTACAATTTTGCTGTCGAAATAGGGGGAGTTGTCGTTGGTGGTTTTAGCGAAGTTAGCGGCTTAAGTAGTGAAATTGAATTGGAACCCTATGAAGAAGGAGGTTTAAATGGTTATGTTCATAAATTCCCCAAACATACTACCTATCCAAATTTGGTTTTGAGCCGGGGATTAGTCAATATTGATCTGTTTTATATCTGGTATCAAGCAACTAGCCAAGGGCTGATTCAACAGTTAAATGGTACGATTCTCTTACTTAATGATCAGCAAATTCCCATGATGTGGTGGACATTTCAAAATGCATATCCCGTCAAATGGGAAGGACCACGTTTTAACGCTAGTAGCGACGAAATTGCTGTGGAACGAATTGAGCTGGTACATCAAGGAATTTCTAAGTTGTAAATCATGGCAAATTCTTTATCAAATTGGCAAGATTCACTCAATAATGGATTGGTAAATCGACTCACTCGTCCGTTACGTCAACCAAGAATGATGAAAATGGCGATGAGTCAGAGAATAATTAATCGTTGCGATCGCTTTTTAAATCGCTTACCTCTTCTGAACCAACAAATGCAACGTTGGGGTAATACTAACAGCATATCATCTGAGTCTATCCCTATTGTTTATGCACAGCCTGTTTCCTTAGCAAAGGAAGAGGGAATAGACAATAGAGTAGATAATTTTTTGCCAACTGTCCCTCAAAATCAGCCAGATGTTCCTCTCATCCAAAGAAAGTTAGATTCTTCTCAATCTTTACCAAGCAAGATAGTTAATAATACTATACCTATTCAAAATTCTACTAATTTATCAAGTTCTGATTTTGGTGATAAGACAAACCAATCCTGGACTTTAGAAACACAAATTCATCAACATTCTATATCTTCGTCAGAAATTCCGGTAGTTACACCACAAGCTATATCTGACGAATTAACAAAAACATCAGAAATGCCGTTACAAGCTAAATTTACGGATTCTCAAACATCTTCATCATTAAATACCAATATTCCATCGACACCGATTTTAGATGCAGAGATAAACACAACTTCTATATCTTCGTCAGAAAGTTCGATAGTTTTTCCTCAAGTTATTTCTGAAGAATTAGTAAAAACATCAGAAATGCCGTTCGCACAAGAATACGTGAATATTTCTCAGCAACCACTTCCTATTATTCAAGCAAAGTTGCCCAATTCTTCTATATCACCTTTATCTCTTCCTGTAGTCCATAATTTACATACTTTAGATTCTTCAAAGCAAACGCAAATAAATAATTATTCGCAAAATTTAGAGTTAATTAAACAACAAATTTTAGAATCTAATTTTGTTTCTACAAGTCTTCCCATTGTGACCGCTCAATCTCCAAATTATCCAGCCAATTTAAGTAATGAAAGAATATCATCGGCCATAGCTTTGCCAATTTATCAAAATCAACCGACATCTATCATCAACAAACTATCTTCTGACACTTATAACCCAGAAATTAATCAAAATCATCACAATCAAAATATCTCTCCCCTTACGCATATTTATGTAACTTCTCCCATTAATCCCCCCTTGCAGTCTCAATCTTTGCCTTTACCTCTTGTTAAAACTACACCATCATCAAGGAGCATTAGCCAGCAGCCTAACCTATCGAACCAGAATCCAAAAGTATCAACTACAGATTATTTATCATCACCTCCCAAAATTTTCAGCAGCCCTTTATCAACACCAGAAACTTCCATTTCTCCAATAGCAACTCAATCAAATATTGATGTTGATAGCATAGCTAATCAAGTTGAACGCAAACTTATGCGAAGGTTAGTAATTGAAAGCGAACGCAGAGGAAAAATTCGATGACACTAGAGAAATTAACTATCAAAGCAGAAAAAAATAACTCTGGAAAGTTCGACGAAAAATTCAAAGTTCTTTTTAACCCTAATCAAATACAAATCGTCAAAACTGGCTGGAGAATGGAAAAATATGGCCCTGTTGCGTCTCAAGAATTGACTCAACTCAGCCTTGATTTATTCTTTGACACCACACTGCTTGGCTATCCACCTGAAAATGTCCAAAATTATACGCGCAAAATTTTTAGTTTGACTCAACCTCGCGTTGGCACAAATCCTAAACGTCCTCCCCGTTGTCAACTAATTTGGGGAACTATATCCGGTAAAGATAGTGTGTTATTACCTGATGGTTTTTTAGAAAGTGTCACCAAAAAGCTAACTCATTTTCTGGAAGATGGTACGCCTGTCAGAGCAACTTTAAGCTGTACATTTAAAGAATGGAAAGAACCAAGAAAAAAGGCAAAAATTGCCAACCCCATTGATGATCCTGTGAGAATTGTGAAACGAGGAGAAACTTTAAGTAGTATTGCAACTGAAGAATATGGCGATCCTTCTTTATGGCGTGTGATTGCAGAAGAAAATCACCTGATCAACCCTCGTCAATTAAATCCTGGAATGGTTTTGACGATTCCTCCTTTGCGGATTACTAGCGTGACTCAGAGAGGGTAAGGAGGATAAGGAGGACAAGGGAGAGAAGGAAAGGAGGAATAAATTGTGTTGGATCTATGAATTGGATAATTTATTTTTTGGAGCTTTCTAAATCATGCCGAAAGATGCTTCCTTATTAAATCCTAATCTCAAAATTTTGATTCAAGGCAAACCCCTTGCTCCAGAGATACAAGCTGATTTGGTATCGGTTTTAGTATCAGAGGATTTGGAAGCTCCAAGTATGTTTACTCTGCAATTAGTGACTTGGGATTTAGTAAAACAAGAAATGACATGGGTAGATAACAAAGTATTTGATGTTGGGAATGAAGTAGAAATTCAGATGGGATATGAACAAGAACTTAAAACTATCATCGTGGGAGAAATTACGGGATTAGAACCAGAATATAGCCAAAATATGATACCAATATTAGTGGTGCGAGGCCATGATTTACGCCACCGTTTATTGCGAGGTCGCCACACAAAATCTTTTGTGAAAATGAAAGATAGTGAGATTGCTAGTCAAATTGCTAGAACGAGGGGACTGACAGCAAAAGTTACCGATAGTAAAGTGAAATTAGAATATATTTTGCAACATAATCAAACAGATTGGGAGTTTTTACAAGAGCGAGCAGGACGCATTGGCTATGAAGTTGTGGTGGATAGTAAAACTCTTCATTTTCGTCCCCATGAAAATGCTAAATCTAAAGTTTTGACCTTAACCTATGGAAAAGATTTACAAGAATTTTTACCCCGTTTAAGTACTTTGAGTCAGGTGCAACAGGTAGAGGTAAGAGGTTGGATTCCTAAAGACAAGAAAGAGGTAATAGGTAAGGCTGCGGTAGGGAAAGAAGGTGGAACAATGCAAGGATCAACTTCTGGTGCTAAAGCAGTCAAAAAAGCTTTTGGTGAATCTAGTTATACTCTTGTAAATCAACCTGTATCAACTAAAGCAGAAGCTGATCAAATAGCATTAGGACAGTTTCAAGAACGAGCGATCGCTTACATTACTGGTGAGGCAACTTGCCAAGGGGATCTCAATGTACGCGCTGGTAAAGTGATTGAAATTGCTGGAGTCGGTAAAAAATTTAGTGGTCTTTATTATATCATAAGTGCAGAACATTCCTATTCACGGGATCAAGGTTATCAAACTTCATTTACTGTCAGGAGAAACGCCACATGAACGGACTAGATTTGTTAATCAATAATGACAAAAATCACCATGTTTATGGTGTCACTGTTGGAATAGTTACTAATAATAAAGATCCAGATGGATTAGGAAGAATTAAGGTAAGATTTCCTTGGCTTTCTTCAGAAGAGGAAAGTTATTGGGCTAGAATTTTAACTCCTATGGCAGGAAATAACCGAGGAATTTACTTTTTGCCTGAAGTTGATGATGAAGTGTTAGTTACTTTTGAACACGGTGATATTAATTTTCCTTATGTTTTGGGGGCTTTGTGGAACGGAAAAGATAAACCACCGCTCAAAAATGATGATGGTAAAAATAATCAACGAGTGATTAAATCTCGTAGTGGTCATCAGATTATTTTAGATGATACTGATGGAGAAGAACAAATTATTATTCAAGATAAAACTGGCAAAAATCAAATTATTATTAACTCTAAAGAAAATAAAATGAATATAAAAGTTGAGAAGGATTTAACTATTGAGACTAAAGGTAAAATTATCTTAAAAAGTAGTGATGATGATGTTTCAATTGAATGTAAAAATTTATCAATAAAAACTCAACAAAATTACCAATTAGAAGCAGGTTCAAATTGTACGATTAAAGCTAAAGCTAAATATGAGTTGGAAGCCCAATCAGGTTTAGGAATTAAATGTTCAGCCGGAGTCAAAGTCAATGATGGTTCCTTGGAGGTGATGTAATGGAGATTGATTTTTTAGGTGTAGGCTGGACTTTGCCAATCAAACTTAATGAAAATGGTCAAATTGAGGTAGCACGATATGAAGATAGTGTGCGTCAGTCGATTTTGATGATTCTGAGTACGGCTAAAGGAGAGCGGGTAATGCGTCCTGATTTTGGCTGTAGTATTCATGAAAAGGTGTTTTTTCCTAATAGCTTGGGAACGATAGGACAAATTGTTAGTGATGTGCGAGATGCTTTAGTTGAATGGGAACCTCGGATTGATGTTTTAGATGTCGATACGATTCCCGATCCGCAACAACCGAATGTAATTTTAATTCAAATAAATTATCAAATTCGGACAACAAATAATATTTTTAATTTGGTTTATCCTTTTTATTTGCAGTGATTTCGTATGACTTCTTTACCTCCTAAAATTGATCAACGCACCTATGAGGAGATTGTTGAGCAAACCGAGACTTTAGTCCAACAATTTACCGACTGGAAACCTGCACCTGAAGGTAAAACAGATGCAGGAGAAGCATTAATTCGGATCTTTGGTCGGATGGTAAAATTAGTAAGCGATCGCCTTAACCAAGTTCCGGATAAAAATTTCCTGGCTTTCCTGGATTTAATTGGGGGAGAACTCAAACCACCTCAACCAGCTAAGGTTCCCTTAACCTTTTATCTAGCAGAAGGAAGTCCCGTAGATGGGTTAGTTCCTGCTCATACTCAAGTTTCTGCACCACCTGCTGAAGGTTCAGACGCAGAAATCGTCTTTGAAACGACTCGAGAACTGGTGGTGACAACGACGCAATTACAAGCAGTACTTGTGCGCGAACCAAGTCAAAACCAGTATAGCGATCGCACTTTCGCAGCGACGGGACAAGAAGATACAGAATTTTTCGCTTTTGTTGGCGATCGCCCGATTCCACATTCTCTTTATATAACTTGTCCCGAAATTTTCAGTTTACCAGAGTTAAAAACACTAAGACTGATTATTACTACCAATAGTACCAGTCAATTTCAAAGTTTAGTCCTAAATTGGTCTTATTGGGATGGTTTGAAATGGCAAGCTAGTCCAATTCCTACCCAAAGTTACGCAAATAATCAATGTACTATTACTTTTACCAATTTACCGATTCCGGTTGTTTCTGAGATTGAGGGAAAAGCCGCAAGATGGTTGCAAGTAAAGTTAACTAATATATCTCCTAATTTACCTCATATTACGAATATTCAAGGTAGTATCAATATTACGCAATCTAATTTAATTCCAGAAGTTTGTTTATTTAACAATAGTCCTTTAGACCTCAGCAAAGATTTTTATCCCTTTGGTGAACAACCAGAACTTAATGATACATTTTATATTGCTTTAAATGATAAATTTATTAAGCCAAATACAATTGTCACTATTAATATAAACTTAAGCTATAAACCTGTAAATGTAAATAATTTAACAATTAGTTGGGAGATTTATAACGGTCAAACCTGGCAAGAAATTACAAATAAAACTTCGGAACTGAGATGGATAGAAAATTCCTCAGCGATTAAGTTTACTGAATCAGATTCTATCCAAGCAAAGTTACAATTTCCTAATCAAGAAAACCTACCTTCTCCTAGCATTGTGAATGGAGAGACTCGTTACTGGATTCGCGCTCGGATTGCTCAAGGTCGTTACGGAAAAGCAGCAGGTGATCGCAAATATCCTATTTATGATGACTTGGCAGTTCTGAAAGAGGAAATCAAACAAAGAAAAGGCGAAGTTAAAGAAATTAAAGTTGATACTTTGGATTTATTTAAAGTTGGTGATACAATTCGTATTCTGCCTCTGACTGGTGGTTTTCCAGAAGAAAATAAAATTAAAGAAATCATTGAAAAGGATAATAAACTGAAGCTAGAAAACGCAATTTTGAATACGGATTTAGCTGTTGGAACTCGGATTATGCGTAAGCTAATTATCACTGAAACAATTCCCCCAACCTATGACCCACCTCGGATTAAATCATTAAAATTAACCTACGATTTTACTATTACAGAAAACGCCAAGTATTGTGCTGAGAATGATTTTAAATATTCTCATGCAGACAGCTTTACCACACAATTAAAACAAAGGGCTGAGATTGGAGATCAATTACTGAATTTAACTGAAGTGAAAGGTTTAGCGGTTGGTGAGTTTATCACAATTAATTCCGAAACTTATCAAATAGAAGCGATAAATTCCGCCACCAACCAAGTTATACTGACATCGAAAATTAACCAAAAATACAGTACAAATACTACTATTAATCGCTATTTTCGACCCTTTACTCCTTCCATAGATCGAGAGCCAACCCTATATTTAGGATTTGATAATTCTTTTGATAATAAAACTGTTACACTTTATGCACAGCTTGAGCCACCATTACCAGATGAATTATCAACTGATATTACAGCAGAAACCTTCCTCACAGAAACTGCAAACTCTGGACAAACAACATTAAAACTTGCCGATATCACTGGTTGGCAAAATGGCGATCGCCTGGAAATTAAAAACCCACGTAACCCGAAACAATACGATAAATATACTATTAGTAATATTAGCGATCGCCAAATTACTATCAATCAACCTCTGCAACAAAATTATAGTCAGGGAAACCTAGTTATTCGCCCCCAACAACCCGAATTAGTTTGGGAATATTCTAGTCCTCTAGGTTGGCAAGCATTAGGGGTACAAGACGAAACTCAGGCATTTTCCCAACGAGGTTTAATTCAATTTATTGCGCCCGCAGACTTCAGCAAAGAAGAAACCTTTGGGAAACAATTATATTGGTTACGAGTGCGTTGGCAAGGAGGTAATTTTCGGATAAAACCTCGTCTACGTCGCTTATTAACTAATACCATTTGGGCAGTTCAAGCAATTAGTCTCCAGGAAGAAGTTTTAGGTTCAAGTAACCACGATCCAAATCAGGTTTTTATTGCTAGTAATACTCCGATTTTGATGGGACAGCAATTGGAAGTTCAAGAAGGACAAATTCCTTCTCAATTAGAATCTGATCGAGTCAAAATAATTCGAGATGATTTAGAAGAAATCGAAGCAGTGTGGGTACTTTGGCAAGAAGTAGCAGATTTTTACGGTTCTGGTGCGAGCGATCGCCATTATACTTTGGATCGCCAAACCGGGGAAATTCGCTTTGGCAACGGACAAGCCGGGATGATTCCCCCCAGAGGACAGAATAATATCCGACTATCTTTTTATCGGACTGGAGGAGGTAAACAGGGAAACGTCACCTCACAAAGCATTAGCGAACTGAAAACTACTGTTCCCTACATTGATCGAGTCATTAACCTGGAAGCAGCAGCAGGTGGCGCCCAACAGGAAACTATAAATCGTCTCAAACAACGAGTACCAAAGCAACTACGTCATCGCGATCGCGCTGTCACCCTTGAGGATATCGCAGATTTAGCTTATGAAGCTTCCACAGATGTCGCCAGAGTCAAAGTCGTTCCCCCAGATTTGATGACGACTAACTTTAGTCCATTAAACGAACATTTTTGGCTCGATCCAACCAAAGCAGATGTGTCCTTTGAAGATAGTCTGAGTCAGAAATTGCGGGCTATTACCAACGATAGCGAAAGAGCTAATTTTGAAAAGATGATGCGGGAAATTAACCGCCGTGCTGGTCAAGTTCAAGTAATTATTTTGCCCCATAGTAGCGATCGTCAACCAACCCCTAGTTTAGCTTTACTAGAGCAAGTCGAAACCTATATCCGTTCCCGTTCTCAAGCAACGGTAGATTTAACAGTTACAGCCCCAAAATGGCAAGAAGTCACCGTGACTGCAACCATAACTCCTGTCTCCCTCGAAAACGCAGATTTAGTTAGAAACGCCGTCAAACAAAGCTTAGAAGCATTTCTGCATCCCTTGACTGGAGGAAGAGGAGAGGGATGGCAATTTGGTCGTTATCCCCAAAAATCTGATTTTTACGCCATTATTCAATCTATCGCGGGAGTAGATCATGTGGATTCTCTGGAAGTACTAACTTTATCAGAAGTAAACTTATCATCTCTAAGAGCCGATACTTTAATTTATTCAGGTAATCACACTGTCAAAATGGAAGGCAATAGGCAATAGGCAATAGTTTAGTGAGTATAGAGAGTTAAAAATGTCAGATATTCAGGATTTTAAAGACTTAATCATTTGGCAAAAAGGTATGGAAATTGCAGAAAAATGTTATTTTTTAACTAAAAAATTTCCTAGAGATGAACTTTTTGGAATGACTCAACAAATAAGAAGAGCATCCGCTTCTATCCCAGCCAATATTGCAGAAGGCTATGGAAGAAGATCATCTGGTGATTATGCGAGATTTTTAAACATCAGTCAAGGCTCAATTAATGAATTACAAACTCATCTTTTTCTATCGTCAAGAGTCGGACTATGCACTGTAAAAGAAATAGAATTGATTATTCAGCAACTTCAAGAAGAAACTAGAATGATTATTTCTCTGCTCAAAAAGTTAAATAATTAAAAACTATTGCCTATTGCCTATTGCCTATTCTTTATCTAACCCACCTACTTATGAATTTACCCTTACCCAATCTTGATGATCACACCTATGCCAACTTAGTAGAAGAAGCAATTTCTCAAATAGCAGTTGAATATCCGGAATGGACAGATCATAACCCGACAGATACGGGAATTATTCTAATTGAATTGTTGGCTTGGTTAACAGAAATGACCCTCTATCGGGTTAATCAAATTCCTGATGATAATTATGCCAGTTTTGTGAGTTTACTTAAAGGAGAACAATGGAATTTACCGATTAATCTTTCTGCTGAAGAACGGCAAAAAAATTTGCAATCGGCAATTCAGAATACTTTATTAGAATTACGAAAAATTTATCGAGCCATTACTCCAGAAGATTTTGAGAACCTGGTACTTTTCGATTGGAATCAATCAAAAGAGTCTGATGGATTAAAAATTGCACGAGTTAGATGTTTAGGGCAACGTAATTTAGCTCAGTCGGATGCTGATACTTTTGCCAAAGGACATATTAGTTTAGTAGTTGTTCCCAAAAATAATAATCAAGTCGAAGACGAAGAAAACAAATATCAACCCTTATTTAACTTTCTCGATCAACGACGACTTTTAACAACTCGCCTTCATATTGTAGAACCTGATTATGTATCTGTCACCGTAGAAGCAGAATTAGTACTTGAAGATGGTGCCTATGCAGAAAGTGTCAAAGAACAGGCAAAAACAGAAGTTAAGATGTTTTTTGAACCTCTGCACTCAGAAAAATATTGGCAGGGACAAGGATGGCCTTTTGGTAGGAGTGTTTATCTATCAGAATTATATAAATTATTAGATAATTTGGAAGGTGTTGATTACGTTGAAAATCTTCAAATTAAAGATAAAGATAAAACCACTAAATCAGAAATTTATTTAGCAGATAATCAATTAGTAAACATCAACATCGAAGATAGTAAATTTATAATAGTAGTAGAAGTTGGCAATGAACGAAAAGAACTCTGAATTAGTCAGTACCTATCAGCAATATTTACCTGCAATTCTCCAAGAAGATATTTTTATTGGTCAGTTTTTGCTGGCATTTGAAAAGATGCTTGCTGGGCTGAATGAAACTCCTAACAAAGAGCAAATTATTACAGCAAAGACTCAAAATCCACCCGGAATCGAAGAAATTCTTGATAATATTCATACCTATTTCAATCCTCAAAAAACTCCAGAGGATTTTTTACCTTGGTTAGCAGGCTGGGTAGCTTTGAATTTACGGGATGATTGGCAATTAGAGGTCAAAAAAGCATTTATTCAACAAATTGTTAAGTTGTATCGTTTGCGAGGAACAAAACAAGGATTAACCGAAATTTTGGGTATTTATTTAAAAAATTCAGGATTTGGAGAAAAGGTCGAAGTCTTCGATCAATTTGATAATTTTCCGAATTATTTTCAAGTTCAACTAACTCTCAAAGACCGTAATCCTGATAAGTATTGGCGACAGGCTAAAATCGCTAAAGCAATTATTGATCAAGAAAAGCCCGCACAGACATATTATACCCTGAAAATTCTTGTGCCAACGATGCAGCTAACTAAGCGATCGCACGTTGCTTATGCTTTTAAATTATTTGAACCAATCCAAAATCAAAAATTTGCTATAGAAGTTAAGATTACTCCCAATCAAATTAATAGTAATCAGGTTAATCAGTTAGCTAAACAGTTAGTTGTCCAACTCCAAGGGAACTCAAAATTACTTGCTTTAGAATCGCCTAAAATAATTATCAATAATCAATCTTTCTCTGTTAAACAAAATCTAAATTATCAGCATTTGCAGGATAATTTTACAGGTTTAAATATCACTTTATCTAACCGTACAGATAAAGCTTTTGTTGGAAATTTATCAATCAAACTTTATTTTTATATCAATGGAATTGAATATAACAATACACTACTAGAGCAACCGATAAATCTATCACCCGTTCTCAAAATTTGTCGTCGCAACAATACGGGAGCAATTATTGAAGGTAATACAATTTTTCAACAATCTAGTCAACCGCAACTATCAGGAATGAAGCTGACAGAATTTATATGGACTAAACCCTATAGTTTTCAAGTATTTGACCCACCCAAAATTCAAGAATTACAACCTAATATTATTGCAATTGTTGAAAAATTAGAACTGGAAGCTATTGTTGAAATCACCCAACCTAGCACAGTCACAGCAGATTTTATCAATAAAATTACAGTTCGCCTCAAAGATGATTTTTCTGATTATTATTTATTGACACCAGAAACTATCAGAGAAGATAATAAAATTAGAATTAAGCGCACCCTCTACTATCAACAGTTTTTGCAAACGATAGATAGGTTAACAGTAACCATCAAAAATCTCAATAATGTTAATATTGTTGGCAAGGTAATTGTGCAAGCAAATTTAAATACTAATCAGCGCTTATCTACTTATAAATTACTAGAACAAAGCTTTAATCTTGCAGCCGTCCTTCCCTATAATATTTTACAAATTTGCCGTAAAAATCAGGAAGGTGAAATTGTTGACGGCAATACTATTCTTGGAACAACAAGTCAATCATTGAGTTAATTTTCAGGAGCAAACATGGCTAAAACTACTGATTTTACTAACTTTGCTAACGAACACCCTAACTATTTTCCAGGACAATATCTGCTAGAAGATGACTTTGAAATTCAACATCAATATTTTAGCGATCGCCAACGCTATCACAATCAAAAACTTCATATCTCCGGAATTATTGAAGGGCTGGAAGTTGAAGTGATTACAAGTAAAAAATCTGTTTTGATTAAATCTGGTTCTGCTATTGATGGTAATGGAGAACTTATTATCGTCAAAACAGATATCACCTTTTCTGACTTCAAAACCGTTACTAACGGTGAATTATATATCCAATTTTCCCAAGAAAAACAAGTTAAACAGCAAGAAGATATAGCCGATAGCTACACTCGTTGGATTGAAAATCCTATTCTTGGATTTGCAGCTACAAGTCCTGCAAATAGTGTGAAATTGGCAAAACTGACAATTTCCGGAGATACGATTACCCTTGATACTAGTGTTCGAGAATATTCCGGTTTATCTTTACCCAATTCTAATAGTAAAGCTTTAACTTTTCGTTCTGGGGGAAATGCAAATCCCAACTTAGCAGTTTTGACAGGTAGTTTAAAGATGGATGGGGATTTAACGGTTAATGGAACCGGGAATTCTTCTTTTTCTGGTAATTTAACTGTAAGTGGGACAATTTCAGGAAAAATAGATGCAGCCAGTATTACAACAGGACAATTAGTTGTTGAACGCATCCCTAACTTACCAGCTAGTAAAATTACCTCTGGAGAATTAGCTGTTGAACGCATCCCTAATTTATCAGCTAGTAAAATTACCTCTGGAACAGTTTCTGGTGATTTAACTGTTAGTGGTAATCTCACAGTAACAGGCGTGATGAGTGGTGTTCTTAACTTGACTCTATCAAGTTTTAAAGTTGCGGGAGACGCTTCAACCTATTATCCGGTAGTATTTCAAGACAATGCTTGGGGTAATGGTACGATGATTCTGGAAATTTCTCGACCCAATACTCATACTGATAGTGCATGGCGAGGTTCCCTGATTAGTACATTTACTTGTCATTCCAGTCGTTGGGGACATGGATCAGATTTTACCAGTGCTGAGATTCATCAAGATCCAAAAACAGGCTATTTTATCGCTAGTTATGCGAATGTTTACTATAGTCCAAACTTTATAGTTTGGTTAAAAGGAGGAGGAACTACTTACTATTGGCGTTCCAATCATCCAGTAGCAGTGGCGAATTTTGATACAACGAAGAAAGTTCTCGCTAATAATGAAACATTTGATCTAAAAACTACCGTAGATACTGATTTACAAAAAAATCATGTTAGCAAAAAATCTTGGTAGTTAGATTGTCCTCAAGTCCCTGCTTAAGTTTATTTTTTTGATAAGGAATTATGTACATTGTTATTAACAAAAAAAACAAAGAAGTTATTCATATAAACACATCAAATCTGAGCAAAAATCTCTCGGATACTGAGGTGTATGAAAATTTTTCTGCGGGAACAATGGAAATTATTAAAACCGATGAATTGATTCCTGCTAATTTCAAGATAGGACAAAATAATGAAATCCTTGAAATGCCTTGGTTAGAACAAGTTGGTCTTGGTATATTGTCAATTGAATCTGCACTTGAGCAACATTTAGATAACAGTGATTATTGCAAAAGTAAAATAAATGAATTAGTGAATAATAATCTTTTTAAAACTATTGAACAATGTAAAAAAGCTTTAGAGATTATCAATAATATAATTGAACGAAAAGTTGCACAAGAATACAATAAAAGTTACGAAATGAAAATAACGAAGGACTATATGGGGTGGATTGAAGACAATAAACCCGATAATGATCCAAGACAAATAAAATATCAAAATATGCAGAATTATATCAATAGCGTAAAAATGGAATTTAGTGATATTAAGGAAACTTTAAAAAGCCTAATTTCTGAGTTGGAAAAATCACAAATCTAAAATTACAAACTGAATTTAAAATTGCCTAATTTCTGTTAAATATTATTTATAAACCTGATGTCACTTTATGTCTGACTTCATTCTCATCACTGGCGATAAAGCCATGTTTAACCCCACCTTTGGACAAGCAATTGTCACTGTGCGTCCAGGAGACTTAATTGGCACAGGCAAGGATAAAATTAACCAAAAACTAGTCTGCGTTGATGGTGATGAGAAAAAAGTCATCGTCCCTGGTTGTACCTATATCACCTCCCAACATAGTATCCCTGGAGTGGGAATGCTCTCGATAGAATCCCTGGCTGGCAACCAAAAAGCCAAAAAGACCAAATCCGGTGGTAAGCCTGTCCTGCTCAAAGGCGCATCCTTCAAAGCCAAATTTCAAGTCATGGTTCCCGCACAACAACCTTCTGCACCCAGTCCAATTCCCGATGCTACCCCCGAATATTCGGGTTCTGGTACATTTATTTCCATGAATATGAAAGTTAAAGGAACTTAATTAAATAATGAAAGAACAACTGGAAAAGCGTCTGGCTGAACTCAAAGCCGAATTTGCATCAGGACAAAAAGTCATGGCAGATTTAGAAGCAAAACAAGCAAATCTGCGAGATACCTTACTGCGGATTAGTGGAGCAATTCAAATTCTGGAAGAAGAAATAAGCAAAGCTAGTAAAGAAGAAGACAATAGCCAACAGGCAAAAGATTCATTAAATTTCCATAACATTTAGTTACAGCTTAATTACAGCCTAGTTTCTCAGGATTGATTTGAAACTGTATACTGGTCATCTTTCGCTTTCCAGGTAGCTCTTGAGCATCCAAAATATATCCAAAAGTTTGGAGTTCCTCTATAGTCCGCCACAAAATTTGGTTGTTCCTAGAGAGGTTACTGCCCAACAGGTCTAGATTTTTGAACAGATATTGCTTAGAAATCACTAAATATTGTCCATCAATCAGCTTATCCCATTTCATCCGGCTTGCAAGATAAACTAGCAGTTTCATCTTGTAATCATTCCTGGCATTACTCCCCAGCTTTTGCTTGGTGTCTATGCTGTTGGAGAACAGTATATAATCTCCCGTCCGCTCTGATCCCTCAAAGAATTCCAACGCCACCGTATAAGCATCTGCTAGTTCATAAGTATAATCGGCAGCCTTGGCCAAATCGAAGTCTCGCGGCACATTGTCGATTTCGTAATCTCGGATGCGGAGGATACTTTTGACAATGACCTTCGCTCCCATTGTGTTGCCCTTTTTCAAAGACTGGGCGAACACTAACTCAGTTCTATGCAAAGCAACCAAGTCTTGATTAAGCTGCGATCGCGACCTAGCTGTAAAACTACCATCCTTTGCACGGGTATAACCCAAGCTTTCTAACAGCTCATTGGAACGAAAACAAACAAGACAACCCTTGTCCTGCTCCTTTGCTTTCTTGTACAAAAACAGCACAATCGCAACCTGTCGTGGATTTAAAAAGGTCAGCAATGCCTTAAATAAACGCTGAATTCGGCGATCTTGAATTTTCTCCAGCCCTCTACTAATTCCCTCTTCTGTACAAACTTTCAGATTTAAATTAGCATACTGGGCTTTGAGATCCTCCCACTCCTGAGCAGAAAGTTCCTCTAATTGAACACGACGAGTTAATGCGACTTCGCTCTCGTCTTTAGGGTCAGCATTAACTCGCATCTCTAAATAATAACCATCTGCATCGGCACGGAGAATCGGTTGTTGTACATCAGGGTTTCTAATTGATGCTCCTGCTCTAGGCAATACCATCAGCAGTTGTCCATCCACAGGAAAACCAGTATGTTCATTACTCACAACTATTACCTAATTATTGAGCAAATTTTACCAAGTTTGCAAAATTAAAGTTATGGGTGGAGGCAAGGGAACAGGATAAAAAATGTGTAATTAATTTTGTAATCGTATCCATAAATCAACTAAATCAATAATACTCTTACTTAACAAATCTTTATGAAGACCTGTGACTCCGGCGTATGATTTTTACGCTTTTACCTGTGACTCCGGCGTACAGTTTTACCTGTGACTCCGGCGTATAGATGTCCTGTTTACCTGTGACTCCGGCGTATAGTTTTACCTGTGACTCCGGCGTATAGTTTTTTGATTCAATTTTTTGAAAGCCTGACACTGCAAACTATCCAAACATTGACCTGTGACTCCGGCGTATAGTTTTACCTGTGACTCCGGCGTATAGATGTCCTGTTTACCTGTGACTCCGGCGTATAGTTTTACCTGTGACTCCGGCGTATAAAGCACCTGTGACTCCGGCGTATAAGCGATTTTGCCCCCTTGATATCAAAATCTTTCAATGCTAGTTTCAAATTTGACAGGCATGACGAGCAGCCTGTCAAAATGAAAAAGCCGAGGAGAACAGCAAAGGTTCTCTCCCGACTTACCTACTAAATACTAGGACTTTGTTAAAGGTCAACGCAGTACCAGCTGCGTCGAACAAAAGCCAAGATACAAAACTATCTAGACTTTAACAAAATTCTCGCGAAATGGTAAGCCTACAGAACTTTACTTTTGCTGTTTCCCCGGCTCTGTAAACTAAAAATTCACGGAGTTCGTGTTAAATGGAAGTAAGCTCTAATAAATTTGCATTATCTGACTTTTCTGACTTTCTTGAAATTGATAGCTCACAGGCGATTAAGCAGCTACAGCTTTTGGGATACCAGCGGGGTGATGCTATTTATATCCGGGCTTTCTTGCCTAAAGAGGACCCCCGTTATGCCCCTAACACAGGACGCAAAGCTGATAAACTCAACTTCAAACAAATTTTAGAGTGGCAGCAGCAGGGTTATGGCATATATTTTGTGATTAACGGCGGGGGTCACAAAGATGAAGACGTGCAACTGTGTCGTGCAGTCTTCATTGAGCATGACGACCTGGCAATAGAGTTACAGAAAGATTTGTGGCAAACACTTTCGCTACCAGAACCAACCTTTCAAATCCAGACTCGCAAATCCGTACATTCTTACTGGGTGTTTGAAAAACCCATCCCGGTTGAAGAGTGGAAACAGTTGCAAAATGATCTACTAACCTACACTGGTGCTGACCCAGCCATCAAAAATCCCAGTCGGGTGATGCGATTAGCTGGTGCATGGCACATCAAACCAGGGGAAAAGCCGCAAAGGTGCGATATCATCTCCCTGTCTGGTATTAACTACACCTATGAAAAATTGCGTTCCTCTGTGCCGTTGTCGCAGAATCCTGAGTTAATCCAACGAGAGCCTAAAGCAGTGCAATCAACAACCCGAACGTTTGCACAGGAGCAACAGTACACTCGCTATGCAAATATTTCTGTACCCGTTCCAGTGCCAGTACCACTCGAAGTCTGCCTCTCCAAAGAGTCTCGTACTCTGCTCAACTTTGGGGTAAACGAGGGGGGTCGCAATAACAACGGAGCCAAACTAGCACGAGACTTAATTGGCGCTGCCAATTACCTTACTAAGATCAGTCAGCAGTTTGACGGCGATCCGCAGTTAATGTTACAAGACTACGCTAGTCGTTGTCACCCACCGCTACCAGCCAAAGAAGTTGATGCCATCTGGAAGTCAGCCGAAAAAGACCACCCTGAACCCAGCTGTACTCCGAATGGTGTGGAAACTTGTATTCGGGCTTGGTACTGGAACACTCGTATTAAGCCGAATCAAAATTCATTGGCTAGTTCTGGTAGCCCTCCTAGAAATTCTGGGTTTGGTAATGTTTCCAGTGTTGGGAAGAAGCCGGCTATTGCAGATGTCGCACTGCACAAACGCATTCTAGAAATTTTGAGCAGTTGTGATTCCGAATCAGGGCGAGCAGGAGCATTAATGGAATTGGCTGCTGAGGTGGGGTGTCCTTATCGGCAGATTGAGCAGTTCGCTAAACTACTTACTTTGGAAGCAGATTTGCAAACTGACACTTTAGTTGCCACACAAAAGCTTTCATCTCTGCTTAAAACTCATCCCCAAGAACTTGATCTTACGCGATTAATTGAACCTGAGTTCGCTCAACTTTTGATGGATACCGCCCAGGCCATGCCGACGGCCCCGGAATTTTTATTTACGACACTCTTGGGAACTGCGGCATCTCGAATTGGATCAGCAGCACGAGTAATTGTCAAGCCGTCTGCAAAATACGCTCAACCGATGGTGATGTGGACAAGTATTGTAGCTGATTCTGGTTCTATGAAAACTCCAGCGCAACGGTTAATTATTGACCCCTTGGTGGAATTAGAAGCTGAGGCTTTTGAGCGCTATCGGATGGAACTGGCTGAATACAATAAGCTGCAAACAGTCAGTAAAGGCAAAAAGCAGGACTCTTCACAACAAGAAATGCCAACAGCACCAACCCGCCAGCGCTACCTAACTAAGGACAGCACACTGGAAACATTACAGCGAATTCATAGTGAAAATCCTCGTGGACTGCTCTACTACCGGGATGAGCTAGCAGGATTATTCAAAGCCCGTAATCAATATCGCGGTGGTCTAGGGGCTGATGAAGAGCAGGAACTCGATCAATTCAATGGAGCTGCAATTATCTATGACCGCTCAGACAAATCTGTGTGCTTACCTAAAAGTGCCATCTCACGTACGGGCAGCATCCAGTGGGAAGTTTTAGCTAAGATGATGGGTGATCACAACGACAGCAATGGCAATTTTGCCCGATGGCTGTTCTGTGCTGCCAAGTCTCCCAAACGTTATCTGCGGTTAGTTGGAGAAAGTAGTGTTGCCGATACTGGTATTTCCCAAGCACTACGTCAGCTTTACATAAAACTCGGCCTAGTGCCAGAACAAGATTATTTTTTAAGCACGCAAGCGGCTATGTTTTTTGAGGCGTGGCAGCATTCTCTTGTAGATGCCCAAGTTGCTGAAGAATCTTATGGACTGAGGGTAGTCTACCCCAAAATTGAAGCTTACACAGCGCGTATATCACTATGGTTACACATTGTCAATGCTGTGTTAAGGGGTGAAACTCCGAGTCAAGTCATCTGTGGTGACACGATGGAAAAAGCCATTGAGCTAGCAGCTTATTTTCTCTGGCAACATAAATCAATTCATGCTCAAAACTCTCCAGAATCTGGGCTAATGTCTTGGGGTCTAAAAATCCAGAAAGTGGCTGAACGTCTAGGAGAAGCTACAGCTTCCATGCTCAAGAGTAGCATCCGCGCTTTTCGCAAAAAACCGACTTTTGAAATCCGGCAACTGATGGAAATGATGGCAGCAGCAGGTTGGGGTCGCGTTGAAAATAAAGGATCTAACTTAGTTTACGTGCCAAATAGTGTACCACTAAACGAGATTGACAAAATTGACAGAAATTTGACACCTGTGTCAATCCTGCAAACACAGACCACTCCCGGATTTGACAACGAAATTGACTCATTTGACGCAAAATTGGCAGCACCTATTTCTTCAGAGAAAGTCACTAGTTGCCACTCAATTTCCTCATTACGATTGGAAGACTTAGAGTTACGTCAATTTGTCAATTCAAACGCTCAAATGCTCGCTGAAGAAGACACTGATTTGATTGACACTAACTGTCAATTGAAACGTCAATTGTCAACGGATGAATGGTTAAATATAGAATTTTTAGACAATAGTCACGATGATTCGTCCCAGTTCCTTGGAGGAAATAATGTACCATCTCCTCTGCCATCAAATGGTAATGCTGCTGAGGCACTATCTGAAATCTTACAAGAATCTACTGAGATACTAGGTGCCAAAGTTATTGTTGACTCAAATTTGCCAAATCCTAATGCTCAGACAGATCAAGATGTGATCCCAATAGTTACAGGTAAAAATTTAAACAACCGCAAGCTTCAGCGAGTCGAAGTTTTGACGACAGCTGGGGAGTGGATTACTGGGTATTTCATTGATGCTTGTGTCACTGTTGGTAATTTCGTAGGGCAGTCGCGGCGATTTAGTTTGTTTGATGCAGACGGAACAATGCATGTCTTTGAAGGACAAATCCGAACAGCATCATCAGGCTAGGTGCAAGCACACCTTTAACACCTAGTTTGAAAATGGGTGTGGGGGTGTAGGGGTTTAGAGATGTAGGAGGAGTTCTATTTTTATGTTTTGTTGTGGGATTTTCCCATGAATAGCTGTCTTGAAAATCGGTGTGTGGGTATCAGAGGAGCCATATTTTCAGTGTAAAAACACATAACAACTTTATCCTAAGCTGATCATTTCTCGTACAAAGTTTCGGCTGTTTTATTAGGTGTCAATTATGACAGTTGGAAAACTTAAATTAAAACCTGATCAAAAAGTTGATATAAACAAAAGTGACAAACGGGTAAAAAGAGGTGATAGTGAAATTTCTGTCACCACGACCTGTAATTCTTCCCAACAGGAGTTAGTAGAACAGGAACCCCAACTAAGAGAAGAATTTGCAACAGATTCACAATTACCGACAGCTGATAGTGTAGTTGTTGCGATCGAAATGCTCTCGGAGTTAAGCGAGGAGGAAAAAGCTGACCGCCACAGATTGGAGCTAAAAATAGAACGGGCATTTTATGAAGCAGGTTCTGCTTTGAACGAACTGCGGGAACGGCGGCTATACCGGAGTACTCATAGAACTTTTGAAGAATACTGCCGCGATCGCTTTAACTATAGTCGCGATACTGCTTACCTGAAGATGGCGGCTGCTGTTGTCTATGACAATATTCAGAAATTTTTGCCGACCATTGGTCGGCAAACTCCCATGCCGACCAACGAACGTCAGTTACGTGATTTAGCTAAAGCGAATTTGGAACCAGAACTTCAAGCGGCTACATGGTTGCGGGGTGTAGAAGAAGCAGGTGGGAAAGTTCCTAGCGGACGCATTATTAAGGGGATTGTGGAACAGCTTAAGGAAAAGCCTCTGCTTCTTGCTAGTGATTTTTGCCAAATAGGTGACGTATTTATCTTAACTAGATTAGAAGGCACTGAACGCAAATATAATGGCTGTTGGGCGATCGCAATTGTCCTTAAAGAATTTAGTGTAGAAGTGGACGTTCATGACACTACTCTAAACGTGAAACCTGAAAACCTCAACAAAATTGATTCTCCTCAAGCACATCGCCAACTACCACAAATCAAAAAACGCATCAAGCGTTTGCGCGATTGTGGAATACTGGATCGCTGTGCCTACACACTTTTGGAGTCTCTGGGACGCCAGACTTACTTAACTCCTGTCGAGGAAGGCTTGTTGGAATGGTTGGAGAAATATTATGGAGTTAGTAGCTGAAAATTTGATTTATTTTTTGGATTTACTTTCTATTTGCTTGGCGATCGCATTTACTTCCTGTGTCCAAGGATGATTAGGATAGCACAAGCTAAAAATATCCTTACTACCCAAATAAAACATTTCTTCACAGACAGGTAAAACGCCAGCTACAGTTGTGCCGTAGGTTGAGAGTATTTGTTGCCGCAAAGCTTGAAAATTAAAAGCTGGTAAAGCCTTATTAACTACCAGCATAATATTAGGAACATTCAACTTGCGTGCCACATCCACAGCTACAGCCGTACCTTGATAATCTTGCTGGTCTGGTCGGAGGATAACAACAAGAATATCAGAAATGATAATAGACAGCAGAGTTTCTTCATTAATCCCAGGATGAGTATCAATAAAAAGATAGTCGAGTTTCAAACGTTTGGTTAAATGCTGAAAACCATCATTAAGCAAACGTGCATCGTATCCTTCACGCAGAATGCGAGAAATTTCACTTGTTTTAATACTAGAGGGAATTAAAAAAATATTACCTTTAATTCCAGCATTTTTTTGCCTCATTTTAATTAATGGTGTGACATCGTAAGCAGCTTTTTCAATCGGACAGCGACCCCATAAATAATCATTTAGGGTGTAGCCTAACTTATCCTCTCCTAGACCGAAAAGAACGTGGATTCCAGGCGATTGAATATCTGTATCAACAATACCAACTCGCTTACCAGAACGAGCAATTAAAGTAGCAATATTAGCAGTTACATTTGATTTGCCTGTTCCGCCACGAAATGAATGGATAGAAACAACTTTAGACATAATATATATCCTCAATTAAAAATATTACCCAGTAACAGTTATCAGTTATTGCAATTAAATAAAAATAATAACTAATACTTCATTACATAAACTTTAAAGTGTTCATAATAAAGACTTTAGGGTTCAAAATGATTAATTTAATAACTATAAATTCTGTAAAAATTTTTAAAATCATTTGTTTTTAGCATTTTTATTTATAGCGAAAACTTTTTAATGGTATTGTTTTTATCATATAAAATTAACAAGATAATAACATCTGAAAAATGTCTTAATTTTTTCTTCAACTAAATATATAAACTGCCTCTAACTTTCGTTGATTATTTAAGTAAAATTAACTATAACTTTAGTCATAGCTAATTTTGTTGTTGGTTGGTTGTTAAGAATTCCCCTTGTCCCCCTTCCCAATCCCTATTCCTGTTAAACAAAGCCTTTCTGGAGCGTAGGATTTTTTCTATCTGGAACTGGAGCTAATTCTAGAGGTATATTAGTGGAAAATTCTGATAAAGGTAGTCTTACACTTAAGCAACAACCAGATCCCAACTCACTTTCAATTTGGAATTGACCTTTTAAAAGTGCAACTCTTTGTTGCATTTCTTGGAGTCCAAATCCTATTGATTGCTGATCTAATTGAAATCCTCTGCCATTATCTTCAATAGTGAGATAGACTTGCTCTGGAATTGCGCTTAACTGAATATGAACTGCTGTTGCTTCTGCATGTTTGTAGATATTCGTCAGTGCTTCTTGGACAAGAAGGTAAAGTATCTTGCTAACTTCTCGAGGTAGTATAAAGGCTAAAGTCAACTGAGTAGTAGGTAAAATACCTGTGGAATGATGAAATTCTCGTACCAAGAACGTGATCGCCATCTGAAGCGATCGCTCTCTTGGTACATCTACACGTAAAGTATTGACTGAACGGCGAACCTCTTGCATGGCAAAAGAGCCGAGACGTTTTGACTCTACAATATAACGGTAAGCTTGCTCTAGATCAACTTGCCAAAATCTCAAAGCAGTCTGGAGTTGAATATTCATCACAGCTAGAGCATGTCCGAGAGAATCATGAATATTGTGAGCATTATGATTACGTTCCCGCACGACAGCAAGGTCTTCAACTTGCACGACATACTGTTGTAGTTGCTTGTGAGCAATTGCTAGCTGTTCTTGGATCTGGCGCTCACTCATCACTGTATTTACTAAATGCAGTAAAAATAATAATCCTGTACCAAATAAGAGTGTATGGGTTAACTGGTTCAACCAAAAATTTCCTTGCTCCGAAGATGGTAAGGATAAAGTCATACTGCTGACAGATTGAATCTGTAGAACCAAGAACAGGAAAAAAACCAAACCAGCCAGCAGATAGCGTTCTGATAAATCAAACAAGAAGCTACTGCGGATTACTACTACAATCAACAATAACGGCCACAGCTGTAGATATCCTAACGCTGCTCCAAACAAAATTAACCCAACTTCAATGATGGTATAAAGTATTTTGTAAACTATTTTGCCATAAGGTAGTATAAACCCCATTAAGCCGAAGACAAGCAAAATCAAGAAAGATGGAATTAATGAATCAAGGGTTTGAGAAAAAACAATTGGTATCAAGGAGTTAGCTACAGCGCAAGTCGCCACTAACCCCCATTCGGTGTAGAGCAAAAAGCGAAATGGATTTGAGCGGACAGGAAATGACAGACTCATAGAAAGTGGTAACTACTGCTAAAACTAACCTTGTTACCTACTTATTTTGAATCTTTTAAATTTAATTTCAAGAGCAAATCACAACTTCAAGACTTTTGTTAGAGTATTTGCTTTCTAATCAACGAAAGTTGTAGACAGATTTACTTGTATTATTTTTCATGTTAATTACGATACATATAAATCCTGTACGAACCAAAAGTGTTGTGTTTCTGCTTAAAATAAACGAGCAGGCTTGTTCTGTAATTGAGAAGCGATCGCCATTACTCGATCTACCACAGTAATCATATATTTATAATCTGGTACTTTTCCATTAGGTACATATTTCACTTCTTGAGCCAAAATTGAAGGGTAATCATTTAAGACTTGACGGATGTATTCTTGATCTTTGCGTTCCACATTTGGCCCAACCAAAAGCATACCAGATGGAATTGAATGAGGATCTTTAAAGAGTATGCGAAGCTCATTCTGCTTTAACTGAGAGTTATAAATATCCAACTCTGCGATTGAAACTGCACCAGCATTTGCTTTTTTTTGAACTACCCACTCTAAAACAGTTGTGGGTGTTGGTGCAAATAATATTTCAGCCAATGTCAGACCATAAAGATTGTAAAGGGGTAAATAATACCCTGTTGTTGAACCTGGCTGACCTAATACAAGAGTTTGACCTTCTAACATTTTTAAATTGCTCAGTGAGCTATCCTGATGTACAACAATAATTGAGCGTAAATTATTCTCACCAAGTAAAGGAAAAAGCGGAGTATATTGATAGCGAGAAATTGCAAGAGCTGCTAAACCAGGTGGAGCAAATACTAATGACCAAGTGCTATCTTTTAAACGCTCAATTGCTTGATTTTCATTGAAAGCAGGCTCTAGCAGAACGTATGCTTTCATTTTTTCACTCAAGTACTTATTAAACTGAGTATATTGATTAATAATCTCTTCTCCACCACTGTAGTTGATGACACCAATAGTTAATTCCCCTCCAGACGCCGCTTTAGATTTACAGGCACTTACGATTAAAGAGATTAGAAATAAAAAAAAGTTACGACGTGAAATTTGTTTACACATTTTTACTAATAATTATGAAATAGAAGATTAGGAAATTTTAAATAAACTTATACACATCAATTAATATATTAAAATAGTGTCTCGATTCAACGATAAAAAACTATGTTAAAAAACTTAAAAATAGGCACTAAAGTAAATTTACTGTTGATACTAGTTTTTATAATTAGTATTCTAGTAACTAGTACAACCCTGTCAACTTTACTACAACATAGAGCGCAAAATGAAGTCACTTCTAAAGCAATAATTCTCATGCGTACAATGAATTCCGTGAGAAAATATACACAAGATCGCATCAATCCTCTACTGAAATCTAGACTAGAAACAGAAACACAATTCATCCCAGAAACAGTACCCGCTTTCTCTGCAATTAAAATCTTTGAGAATTTTCGTAAGGACGACGAATTTAAAAGTTTTATATATAGAGAAGCGGCAATCAATCCTACTAATTTACGAGATAAAGCTGATAATTTTGAAACCAAAATTCTACAAAGCTTTCGTAAAAATCCGAAAAATCAAGAAATAACTGGTTTTCGCAAACTTCCTCAAGGAGAGGTATTTTATATTGCCAGACCACTGGCTATTACACAACCAAGTTGTCTTGAATGCCATTCAACAGTAGAGAAAGCTCCTAAGAGTTTGGTCGCAAGTTATGGTACAAAAAATGGTTTTGGTTGGCAACTTAATGAAATTGTTGCCGCTCAAATCATCTCGGTTCCTTCCCAAGAAGTTTTTGAAGATGCTGATCATAGTTGGTCTATGATCATGGGACTTGTGATTGCTATCTTTGCCCTTGTAATCCTCTTGCTTAATTTATTAATCAAACGAGCTATTGTTCAGCGAATTAAAAGCATAGAAAAAATTGCCCAACAAGTCAGTGTAGGTAATATGAGTATTGATTTTGATGAAAAATACAATGATGAAATTGGCGGATTAGCGGTAGCATTTAACCGAATGAAAGCTAGTTTGCAAATAGCTCTAAACCTCCTTGAAAAAAATGAAAATTAATTTAAATTAGAAAGTAATTTTTGTTGAAAATTTTGAGCTTTTTGTGGGTTGGAAATTTCTACTGATAAAATTTCCACGAGTTCTGTACAGGACAAATGAGGATTATTTTTGATAGCTTTTTGAACAAGAAAAGATGCTATGGGACCGATTAATTCAGCTAAATAGCGCTCACATTGACGTATAAATCTCTCTTTTAAAGCTAAATTTTCTACTTTTATCTCCTGTTTAGTGGTAGATTCTTTCAAAGATCCTGGTGTTTGTTTTTCTAAAATAGAAAGCTCTATTAATGGTAGTTCAACAGTGAGTTTACAGCCATTTCCTAGCTCAGTTTCTATATTGAAATTACCTTGTAAGGCTGTCACTCTTTCTTTTATACCCTGGATACCAAAACCTGTTTTTCTTTGCGATAAGCTAAAACCTTTACCATTATCTCTCACAACAAGTAATACATTGTTGAAATCGGTATTCACCAGAATTTCTACTTCTGTTGCTTGTGCATATTTACATATATTTGTCAGAGATTCTTGCACAATCCGATAGATAGTTGTCACCACCTTAATAGATAAAGGAGTAGACAAGTTGATGCTGGTATAAGGTAAAATTCCAGTGGTTTGATAAAAATTTTCAACGACAAGAGTGATTAGTTCTTCTAGTGATTTCTCTTGAGTATCATTTGTACGTAAAGCACAGACAGATTGACGAACTTCATGGATGGCAACAGATCCTAATTTTTGAGCTTCTGTGAGAAACTGTTCTGCTTGAGAGGGGTCAATATGCCAAAGTTTACGAGCCGTTTGCAACTGTATGTTAAGACTAGTTAACGCATTACCCAAAGAATCATGTATTTCACGAGCAATACGTTTGCGTTCTTGTACCGCAGCAAGCTCTTCAATTTCTAGAAGATACTGTCTTAGCTCCTTGTATTGCAGTAATAAATCGGTGTAATGCTTAGATCCCACGGTATTAACCATCTAATTTAAGACTAACGGATTATTCAATACCACACATTGCTTTGCTTACTTGCAATATCAAACTTTGATGAGACTACTCCTTTTAAAATGAAGATCATATTCTTACCCCACAAGATTAGTTAGTTAATTTCCGGATTCCATTGCAAAATGCAGATATGAAATTACGGCTTTTTTTAGAGGCTGTGTGTACTTATCTGAGGGAAATTAAGGATTTACGCGGCTATTCAAGAAATTGATATTTCTTTACAAATTTTTTGCGGGATGTATGAAACGACTTACTTGCTATAAACTGAGTTAGCATAAATCGCTAGTTGCGATCGATTTTTTAGGTTTAGACGATTAAGTAGGTGGGTGACATGGGTTTTAACTGTCCCTTCTGAAATATAAAGTTGTTGGGCAATTTCGCGATTCGTAGCACCAACAGCAATCAAGCGCAATACATCTTGTTCGCGATCGGTCAGCAAGTCCAATTTTGGCTCTGGTAACTTCGGGCTAACAGGTTCTGAAACTTGAACTTTAGCAATTATCTTTTCTAACACTCCTGGTCCCATTTGAGTGTATCCTTTATGGACAAACCGAATCGCTTGTGCTAACTCCTCAGACGGCATATCTTTTAGTAAATAGCCCTTTGCTCCTGCTCGCATTGCATCGGCGATGTATTCATCGTCATCAAACGTACTTAGGACTATCACTTTAATATTGGGAAACTGCTCGCAGATAATGCCAGTAGCAACTTTACCATCCATTACAGGCATCCGCACATCCATTAACACAACATCTGGCTGTAGTGCTTTTACTTGTGCGATCGCACTTTCGCCATTATCAGCAGTTCCTACAACTTCTAAATCAGGCTCTAAATTTAGCATAGCCCTAATACCATCTCTAATGAGAGTCTGGTCATCTACAAGTAACAGACGAATCATATAGGAGTACATCTAAAATTTTGCAAAAGTACTACCCCAGTGTAGAACTATGTCTGCGTCATGGATAGTCCAAGAAGAAGCGAATTTAAGGGTAACTGGTGAGTGTTACTCATTCATTTTAAATCAAAAACTTGAAGAGATTGAATTTTGATCTATAGTCTCCAACTTTAGTTATAGGAATATTTACTCAATTAATCAACGAAAGTCCTAGTAAGTTTATCTATTTAGTTGAGATGAGAGTATAGACGTTTTTCAGATGTTTATCTCTAATCAAAATTCTACTATGAATACAGTTGCGAAGGCAATCAAACAGAGGCGACCAAAAAATAAATTAAAAGGTTTCCAAACTTTTGCTTTCTTCAACTACTAAACAACACACAAACAAAACACACAATCGAGGTAAATTATGTCTAATGAAATGAATAAAGTCACTGAACTGTCTGAACAAGAATTAGATGTTGTTGCAGGTGGTGCGATCGATAGTCAAGAAGCTGCATTTTTTCAAGCCTATCAAAATAGTTTAGATTCTACTTTAGTTGTTGGCCCTCAAGGTGTTATTTCTACAACCAGTGCTGACGAATTAAATGTAGCATCTGCGGCTTTCAAAAACATAAAAGTAGGTTAATAATTCTCGTTATTTCCGTAAGCAGAGATATTGCTCATGAATTCATTAAACAAGTGATAATTCTCTGCTTTTCTCAAATTTGATCACAACACACAATCATTAATTACAAAGGATTCAATCATGTCTAACGAAATCAACAAAGCGACTGAACTATCTGAACAAGAATTGGATGTTGTTGCAGGTGGTGCTATTGACAGCCAAGAAGCTGCATTTTTTCAAGCTAATCAATATAGTCTTGATTCAGCTTTAGTTGTGGGTCCCAACGGAACTCTATCTGCAACTAGTGCTGATGAATTGAATGTAGCATCTGCGGCTTTCAAAAACGTAAAAGTAGGTCAATAATTCTCGTCATTTTTCGTAAGCAGAGGTATTGCTAATCAATTAATTAAATAAGTGATAATTCTCTGCTTTTCTCACAAACACACAATCATTAATCACAAAGGATTCAATCATGTCTAACGAAATCAACAAAGCGACTGAACTATCTGAACAAGAATTGGATGTTGTTGCAGGTGGTGCTATTGACAGCCAAGAAGCTGCATTTTTTCAAGCCAATCAAAATAGCCTGGACTCAGCTTTACTTGTGGGTCCCAACGGAACTCTATCCGCAACCAGCGCTGACGAATTGAATGTTGCATCTGCGGCTTTCAAAAATATTAAAGTAGGTCAATAATTCTCGTCATTTTTCGTAAGCAGAGGTATTGCTAATCAATTGATTAAATAAGTGATAATTCTCTGCTTTTCTCACAAACACACAATCATTAATCACAAAGGATTCAATCATGTCTAACGAAATCAACAAAGCGACTGAACTATCTGAACAAGAATTAGATGTTGTTGCAGGTGGTGCTATTGAACTTACCGAGGTTGGTATTTTCCAAAAGGAAGCTAATAATCTTGACTCAGCTTTACTTGTTGGTCCCCAAGGAACTCTGTCTGCAACAAGTGCTGATGAATTGAATATTGAAGCTGCTGGTTTAAAAAACATAAAAGTAGGTCAATAATTCTCATTATTTTCCGAAGCAGAGGTATTGCTCATAAATTAATTTAAATCCTCTGCTTTTATCTTTACAATAAACATCACTGACTATGGGGGAATTTATGTCTGATGAGAATAACAATGCAATAGAATTATCTGATGAAGAATTAGATGAAGTATCTGGTGGTCTGAATCTATCTGGGTTGTTTAGAGATATGAATCAAACAAGCCTGTTAAATATAGCGAATTTCAAACAAAGTAAATTTGTTCTAGATCAGGTAAGCATTGTTAATTCCGAAGGTTCTTTCAATTCCTTACACATCGAAATTGTTAATACTGAGTCAACCGCTATCCAAAGTCTAAATATTAGCTAATTTAGATTTGACCAAAACAGAGAAGATATAAAAAATATTTAACTATAAATAATTCTCTGTTTTTATAAACGTAATTTTTTAGAAATAAAGGAAAAATTTATGTCACATGAAATACCTAACGACAATCAAATTATAGAGTTGACTGAGCAGGAAATAGATGCTTTAGCAGGCGGGAAGGAAAATGCTCAATATGTCGCGAAGCAACTTAGTTTGGTTCCGAATGATTTAGCACAGTCAGTTTCCCAATCTGTGGATAAAATCTTCTCTGCTATTCCTCTCTTAGGCTTGAATTTATAGACTATGTTGTCATGACCATGCTTCTCAAGAGGGTAAAAGAGATTTTACGAGTCATCTTGAAAAAGCTGGTATTAAGCTTAAGCTGATAATACTGAATCAGGAAATGTTGTAAAGAAATATAACATTTTTAAATGGCTGCATAAATTTCTAAGCTACCTCAGATAGTTACAAAAAGGTTCAAACAGAAGTCGCTCGATTTTATGCTTACATTCTGTAACGCTTCTAGTAGTCTGCCACAAAGATTTTGACAGGCTATAAGCACCAAACGTGCTTATAAGAAAGAGGGCTAAGAGCCGCTTACTACAAACCTATCAAAAACACTCTCACACCCTTAGAAAATATAAGAGAGTCAATTATGACAGAAGTTCTACTCAAGGAACTTAGTAATAGTGATATTGATTGGATGCTAAAGACTGGTACTAAAGAAGAAATTACCACGGGTCAAGTTCTCATCCGCCAAGGCGAACCTGTCAATGCTTTATATATTCTCTTAGATGGAGCATTAACAGTTTCTATATCTCAGGCTGACAATAATCCACTAGGACGTGCGTTTGCGGCCCTAGAAGGTGGTGAAATGTCAGGGCGTGAAATCGCCAGATTATCTAGTGGTGAAATGGTAGGAGAAATTCCTTTTATAGAGTCATACTTACCTTCTACCACTGTTAAAGCACTCCAAGATTCGCAAGTTTTATCGATTCCACAACAACAGCTAACAACAAAACTGAAACAAGATATCAGTTTTGCTGCTCATCTTTACCGGGCGAGTGCGATTCTGCTTGCAGATAGACTAGAAAAAATAGTCAATCAACTCGGTCATAGTACGCTAGTCCTCAGTCAGCCTCGGTTAAGAGAAATATTATTTATTTTCGCAGAATTGCATGATAGTGATATTGATTGGTTGATTGTTGCAGGAAATGTAAACCAAATTCCCGCAGGTACTGTCCTTATTCCTAGTGGTAGGCCTGTGGAAGCGCTGCATATCCTCCTTGATGGGAAATTGTCACTTTCCACCTCCGAGGACGATCGCAATCCTTTAGCTCGTGCATTTTCTAATCTGGAAAACAATGAAACCGTAGAACGCGAGTTTGCTAATTTGTCTAGAGGTGACATTGTAGGAGAAACTCCTTTTGTAGAGGCTCCCCCACCTTCTATGAGTGTTAAAGCTGCGGAGGATTCAATAGTTTTGTCGATTCCCCGCTGGCGATTAGCCGCTAAACTGCTGCATGATGTTGGTTTTGCTGCTCGTTTTTATCGCGTATTAGCAGTTTTGTTAGCAGATAAACAACAAGCAATAGTCAGTCGCCTTGGTTACGGTAGGCTCAGTTATAGTACGGGTCAGTCGCTGGGTGAAAATATCGAATATGAAAATGAACTGGATGCCGATTTTTTAAGCCAAGTGGCGCTAGCTGGAGCTAGATTTGACTGGATGTTGAAAAGAATTAGTCGCACTTGAATTCAGGGAACAGGGAACAGGAAGATAATGTATGTAATTAATTTTCTCTGAGTACTTAACTGATAACTGGTAACTGATAAATCATAACTCATCACTAAATATTAAGATTATGGTTACTCAAAAAAATAATCTATTTCGTAAACAAGCTTTAGATCATTCGTCTTCACCTGAGCGCTTAGATCAGTTAATGCAAGTAGTTAGCCCTACTAAGTGGCTACCTTTAATTGGTCTAGGTATTTTGGTTGCATCTGGTTTGACCTGGAGTGTATTGGGTCGTATTCCGATTACCGTTGAGGGTAAAGGTGTACTTGTCTTTCCTAGCAAAGTAGTCGGATTCGACTTTCCTTCTTCAGGACAATTGCAGACATTGAATGTACGTGTTGGTGACTTTGTTAAGAAAGGACAAGTGATAGGAACGATTGACCAAAACGAACTGCAAGCGCAGATTTTACAACAGCGCACTAAACTAGCACAACTGCAAGCCCAGGATCAAGATGCTAATTCACTTCAAGACCAACGTACTCAACAGCAGATCATTACGATCGCTCAACAGCGCCAAAATTTAGAAGTACAATTACAGCAAGCTCAGGCTCTAACTCCAATTCTTAAAAGCAAAAATTTGGGTGCGATCGATCAACAGCGACAAAACCTATTACAAAATTTGCGCGATGCTGAAACTCTGGCTCCGACCCTCAAACAGAGACTTGAGCGACGCCAAGGGCTGAAAAATGAAGGAGCTATTTCAGATGATGCGGTGTTGGAAGCACAACAAACCTACCTTAATAGTCTGCAAAAAGTTTCCGAACTCAAACAACAACTTAAGCAGCTCGACATCAGTCAGGTTCAAGCCCAAAAATCTTACTTAGAGAATCTCAGCCAAATTGATAATTTCAAAACTCAATTGACAGAACTAAACGCTCAACAAAAAAGTTTAGCAGAACGAAATTTTCAAACTTCAGTTACTCGCAAAAATCAGATTCAAGATTTGCAGCGTAGCATTGCCCAATTAGAATTACAGTTAAAAAATAATACTCAAGTTATCAGCAATTATACTGGACAAATTTTAGAACTTACCGTCAATCCTGGACAAAGCTTGGCTCCAGGAACTCGCCTTGGCACAATAGATATCCAACAAACACCATCTACAAAGTTACAAGCAGTTGTATTTGTTCCTGTTAATGATGGCAAAAAACTGCAAAAGGGAATGAAGTTACAAATTACACCATCAACTGTTGAGCGAGAACGTTTTGGTGGTATTGTTGGTGCGATCGCTGATGTTTCGTCCTTTCCGATCACAAAAGCAGGTGCAGCAAAAGTCGTAGGTAATGCAGACATCGTTAACAGTTTAGTAACTGCACAACCTCAGATCCAAGTCATCGCCGAACTTCAACCAGACACATCAACCTTCAGTGGCTACAAGTGGTCTTCTTCTAAAGGCCCAGAACAGAAAATTACTTCTGGAACAACTTCCTCTGTGCGAGTCACCGTGAAAGAAGAAGCACCAATTAGTTTTGTATTACCCATTCTTAAGTCAATTGGTGGATCGTAGGGAATGGGGATCGGGGATCGGGGAAGGTAGGGGTTCCCTTTGGGGATAAGGGGCAACGGGGATCGGGAAGGGGGATAAGGGAGAAATACTAATAATAAATGATTAATGACTATGTTAAAGCGAAAATTACAAACATTATTTAAAAAACGTCAAGATGCTCGGCGTCGTACTCCTACCTTACTGCAAATGGAAGCTGTGGAATGTGGCGCTGCTTCTTTAGGAATTATTCTTGGTTATTATGGTCGAATTGTGCCGTTGGCGAAACTCCGTCAAGATTGCGGTGTGTCGCGTGATGGAAGTAAAGCTACTAATGTTCTCGCTGCTGCTAGAAGCTATGGATTAAACGCCAAAGGTTTTAAGACAGATTTGGATGGACTGCGGGAAATGGCATGTCCTTACATTGTGTTTTGGAATTTCAACCATTTTTTAGTAGTAGAAGGATTTAGTAAGGAGCGAGTTTATCTTAATGATCCTGCTAGTGGACCACGCCATGTCTCGGTGCAGGAATTTAGCAATTCTTTCACAGGTGTAGTGTTGGTTTTGCAACCTGGCCCAGATTTCAAAAGAGGGGGACGCAAACCCAGCATTATTGCAGGTTTGTGGCAAAGAATGCGCTTTTCTGTTGTGGCACTTGTATATTGTGTGGTAGCAGGATTGTTTTTGGTGATTCCTGGGATGGCAATACCGGCCTTTTCTCAGGTATTTGTAGATAATATTTTAATTCAAGGTCGAAAAGAATGGTTGAATCCCTTGATTATAGGGATTTTATTTACAGCATTAATTACTGGATTTTTGACACTGTTACAGTTGCAGTCTCTGCGTAGGATGAAAATCAAGCTGTCTGTGGGAATGTCCAGTCAATTCCTGTGGCACATTTTACACTTACCTATTAGTTTTTACGATCAACGATTTGCTGGGGAAATCAGCAGCCGTGTCCAACTCAACGACTCTTTAGCGGGTCTGCTTTCTGGTAAATTAGCGACTACTGCGATCGCAGCAGTAACGGTAATTTTTTATGCAGTGATTATGCTGCAATATGACGTAGTCCTAACTTCGATTGGCATAGCTTTTGTTGCTTTTAATCTCCTCGCCTTGCAATGGGTGTCACGACGGCGCGTAGATGCAAATATGCGATATCAACAGGATCAAGGTAAAGTTACTGGAGTATCAATTTCTGGTCTTCAAAGTATGGAAACGCTCAAGTCATCCGGCTTGGAGTCAGATTTTTTCTCCAGATGGGCTGGTTACTATGCCAAATCGATCAACGCTAAACAGGAAATGGATGTTACCAACCAAGCTTTAGGGGTGTTACCTTCTTTCCTCTCTAGAATTGCCTCTATGTTACTCATCACTGTGGGCGGTCTGCGGGTAATAGATGGTCATTTGAGTATTGGGATGCTGGTAGCATTTCAGGCTCTCATGCAACAATTTATGCAGCCTGTGAACAACCTGATTACTTTGGGAAGCAGCTTACAAGAAGTAGAAGGTAGTATTACGCGCTTGGATGATGTGTTGCGTAATCCGATGGATCGGGGAGCAAGGAGCGGGGATCAGGGATTCTCCAGAGGAGACGCTTCGCGAACGGGGATTGGGGAGCGGGGACAAGGGGGACAAGGAGGACAAGAAGTAGAGGCTGGACTCCCAGGAAGGAAAGGAAATCAGCAAATGAAGGATATTTTTGAGAAATTATCTATTTCGCCTGATCAAACTGTTATTCAAGCTTCTGTGTCACCGCGTGTTTCCGTACCTGCTGCGCCAACAACTAAATTGCAGGGATATATAGAGTTACGCAATGTCACATTTGGCTATAACAGGGTTGCTGCTCCTTTAATTGAAAATTTTAATTTCTCTCTCAAACCAGGACAGCGAGTTGCTTTGGTGGGTGGAAGTGGTTCTGGTAAGTCTACGATCGCCAAAATGATAGCTGGATTATATGAACCTTGGGAAGGAGAGATTCTATTTGATGGTCAACCTAGAAGTGAAATTCCTCGTCAAGTTTTAGTTAATTCTCTTGCTCTAGTAGAACAAGATATTTTTCTATTTGCTGGCAGTGTCAGAGAAAATTTAACGCTCTGGGATACCACTGTACCAGAAAGTAATTTGATACGTGCTTGTAAAGATGCAGCTATCCACGATATTGTGATCTCCTTACCAGGTGGTTACGGTGCTGAACTATTAGAAGGCGCTAGTAATTTGAGCGGAGGTCAGCGACAACGTTTGGAAATTGCTCGTTCTTTAGTGAATAATCCTGCGATTTTAGTGATGGATGAAGCTACCAGCGCTCTAGATACTGAGACAGAAAAAATCATTGACCGGAAACTCCGCCAGCGCGGTTGTACTTGCATTATAGTGGCGCATCGACTTAGCACGATCCGCGATTGCGATGAAATTATTGTCTTGGAACGAGGAAAAGTTGTCCAACGCGGAACCCATGACGAATTAAAGCAGGTTGAGGGTAAGTATTTGGAGTTGATTCGCAGTGAGGGAGGAGCGCTCTGAAGAATTAAAAATTAAAAATTAGAAATTAGAAATTAGAAATTAGAAATTAATTTTGTATTTTAGATTGGAGCAGTGACTGATGTTAGAGCAAATCAGTTATGTAATACCACAGGGACAAGAATATATATTAAAGGGTAATCAACCGATTCTTTTAAATGACCCGCAGACGGTTTGGTTGATTAAGTCTGGTTCGATGGCGTTGTTTGCGATCGCAGTTAAGGATGGTGTTCCAGAAGGTTCGCGGCGTTATTTATTGACTCTAGGAGATGGGGAGGCGATGTTCTCTACAATACCTAGTCAAGGTCAGGAACAACGCCAGATTCTAGCGGTATCGATGGAGGAGACAGAACTCCTAAAGATGTCAAAAGCTGATTTTAACAGGTTGATTGCCAACAACAATGATGAGGCGGTGTCTCTAGTGGAGGGCTGGGTAAATCAACTAGGTTTGGCACTATCTGAAATTGTTCCTCCAAAAATGCCTGTCAAACCAGAGGGAATTAACTTTTTCTCTTTAAATAAGGGCGATATTTTCCAACCCCAATCTAGTACTGTGTCTTGGGTGGAAATTCAGGAAGGGTATGCTTGCTGGATGGGGATTGAAGAACTAGAAATTTATCCCAGTTCTGGAATTCTGCCTTTGAATGCAGATATGTGGTTGCAAGCAGATAGTATTGTTGAGCTTTCTACTACTAACACCTCAGATTTGAATAATGGAGATGTTATATTAAGTAGCTTGTCTCAATTGACAATCTATTTCCTGCAAGGTATTGACCTATTAGATCAGTCGGTAAAATCCGTAGAGCTACGTAGATTTCAAGAAAGAGAGCGTCTCAATTATCAAGTGATGCAGGAGGCGTTGGGAGAACTATCATCTGTACTAGAAGTACGGAAATCAGCTTTTTCTTCAGAAACCAAATCAGCTGATGATCCAGATCAGGCTTTGATGATTGCTGCTGGTGCGGTGGGGCGTGCTTTGGGGATTAAGATTAATCCTCCGGCTCAATCAGAGGATCTCAGACGGGTAGCAGAACCAGTAGAAGCGATCGCGCGTGCGTCACAAGTCAGAATGCGCCGGATTTCTTTGGCTGATCAGTGGTGGAAAAAAGATTCTGGCCCCATACTGACTTACACCAAAGACGATCACCCCGTAGCAATATTACCAATCTCTGATAATCACTACGAGATTTTTGATCCTCTGGAACGGACTCGTACTCCAGTAGATGAACACACTGCTGTTAAGTTATCTCCGACGGGCTACGTATTTTATCGACCTTTTCCTGATACAAAATTTAAAATCCAAGATTTACTCCAGTTTGCACTGCGAGGACACATTAAGGAGCTAATTTATATCATGCTGGCGGGAGTTATCACTAGTGTACTAGGGATGCTCACACCCCAAGCTACTGCTATCCTGATTGACAACGCCATTCCGGATGCTAACCGGGGATTATTAACGCAAATTGGCTTAGGTCTTTTGGCTGTCACCTTTGGACAAACCATGTTTGAACTGACTCAAGCATTTGCCATTATCAGACTACAGACTTTTGCTGAATCTTCTACACAGGCGGCGGTATGGGATCGACTGTTAAATTTGCAAGCCTCGTTTTTCCGTCAGTACTCAGTTGGTGATTTGAAATCTCGCGTTAGTAGCATCTCGCAAATTCACCAGAAACTAAGTAGTACTGTGATCAAAAGCATCTTTTCTAGTTTCTTTTCTTTGCTTAATCTCGGATTGTTATTTTACTACAGTTCAACACTTGCTTTACTTGCATGTTTGGTTGCTGTTGTCAATATTGGCATCACTATTTTTTCTGGTATTTTGACTGTACAAAAGTTTCGTCCCTTACTAGAGCTAGAAGGACAAATCTTTGGTGTGATGGTGCAATTGATTAATGGTGTATCGAAAATCCGAGTTTCTGGTGCAGAGACACGAGCTTTTGCCTACTGGAGTAGACAATACACTCATCAACTCAAACTGATGTTAAGAACCCAGAGCATCGAAGATGGTGTTAGTTTTATCACTAAAGTTCTACCACCTTTAACGAATGCTCTCCTATTTTGGGTTGCTGCTAGTATGATTCAAGAGTCACCTGGAAGCGGTGGTTTATCTACTGGGATCTTTCTGGCTTTTAATGCTGCATTTGGTAGCTTTATTGGTGGAGCGACTAGTTTGAGTACTACAGTCGTAGACATTATGCAAGTCTTACCAATGTGGAAGCGTGCTGAACCAATTCTCACAGCCATACCAGAAATCACTTCCAGCAAAACCGATCCTGGGAGACTATCGGGTAAGTTACTTGTAGACCATGTGATTTTTCGCTATCGAGATGATGGGCCGCTGACTTTGGATGATGTCACCATCAAAGCTGAACCAGGAGAGTATATTGCTCTTGTTGGCCCTTCTGGGAGTGGAAAATCAACTCTGTTTCGTCTGTTACTAGGCTTTGATCATCCTGAATCTGGCACGATTTACTACGATGGGCAAGATTTGGCTGGATTGGATGTTAATGCTGTGCGCCGACAGCTGGGTGTCGTGATGCAAAATAGCCGGATGATGTCAGGTTCGATCTTTGATAACATTGCCAGTGGGGCAATGATTACGATGGAAGAAGCTTGGGATGCAGCGCGAGCCTCTGGTTTAGCGGATGATATCGAAACTATGCCGATGGGTATGCACACAGTAATCAGCGAAGGCGCTACTAATTTATCTGGGGGACAACGACAAAGGTTATTAATTGCACGGGCGTTAGTATTGAAACCTCGGATTTTGTTATTTGACGAAGCTACTAGTGCTTTAGATAACAGAACTCAGGCAATTGTCAGTGAAAGTTTGGAAAGATTACAAGTAACTAGAATTGCGATCGCTCACCGACTTAGCACTATCCGTAATGCTCACCGTATATATGTTCTTCAGGGCGGTAGGGTGGTGCAACAAGGTAGTTTTGATGAACTTGCAAAACAACAAGGGTTGTTTGCTCAATTGATGGCGCGGCAGATGCTATAGGTGATACAAGCAAACAAAAAAGCTATCTAAAATTATGCTAATCGACAATATTCCTCCAAGGTAAAGGAATCTACTTGAATTGCATCATTACGAGCAAAACCTGTCTCACGAATTAACTCAAATTCCTTCTGGTTAATCACACCAGCTTTCAAAGCTACGGAAATTAAGTGTTCGGGTTTTTGCTGTGGAAGTTTACCATCACGACTTGCATTTTTAATATTTTCAAGAATTGGTTCCACTTGAGATGACAGAATGAAGGCATGTTCCAAACGTCCCAAGGCTTCATCAGTTGTAGTTGGAATATAAATACCTGCGGTCAGTCTATCTCGTTGTTGTCCTGGCTTTTGCAGTTTGTGGGCAATTTCGCTACCAAGTTGATCACTAGGTAAAACACCAATCGGATTTATTCGTGACCACCAAGCTAATAGGCTACCAATAACTGGTAAAGGTAAGTTACTCAAAATACCTTCAAATCCTTGTTGAATTTGAGCAAAGGCATATTGCATTGCCCAATCAACAAAAGGTAAGTCTTCACCTTTGCGCTCTTCTGCCTCAAACCGCCGTAAAGTAGCAGTGGCCAGATACATCCAAGAGAGAATATCAGCAAACCGTCCTGTCAGTTTTTCCCTGCGTTTGAGTGAACCACCAAAGGTAAATAAAGCAACATCACTCAGAAAAGCGAAAGTCGCCGATGCCCATTCTAGTTTACGGTAATATCTAGCTGTTGCGCCTTTTACTGGTGAATACGCCAAATAACCACGGGAAATACTCAAGATTGCAGCCCGGAAAGCATTACGTACCATCAACCCAATATGATTCCAAAAAGCTTGATCGAAGGCAGTTATTGCAGACGCGCTTGAGGAAGACACGGAGAGAGGGAGACGCGGCGACGCGGTGACTATTTCATTTATATTCCCCTTGTCCCCGATCCCCCCATCCATTTGACTCAGGGCGGTAATTTCTGCATATACGTAAGGATGACAGCGAATCACTCCTTGACCGAAAATCATCATTGTTCGGGTGAGAATATTTGCTCCTTCCACAGTAATCGAGATTGGTGTAGCAGTATAAATATTTGCTAGTAAATTTCTTGGCCCGCGACAAATTCCTGCACCGCCCATGATGTCCATACCATCATTGATAATTTGCCTTGAGAGTTCTGTGAGATTGTATTTGGCGATCGCAGAAATGACAGCTGGCTGTTCACCTTTATCCACCGCACCACAGGTATAAACGCGAGCAGCTTCCATTAAGTAAGCAAAACCGCCAATCCGTGCCAGAGGTTCTTCGATACCTTCAAAACGACCGATAGACAAACCAAACTGCTGCCGCACAATACTATGAGCGCCTGTAACTCTTGCTACTAGTTTGGCGACTCCGGTACAGGTAGCCGGGAAGCTGATACCCCGACCTGCTGCTAGGCACTGCATCAGCATTTTCCAACCTTGACCCGCCTGTTCTACACCCCCGATAATTTGATCAACAGAGATGACCACATCATGTCCTTCTGTAGGTGAATTATAGAAAGGAACACCCATTGGATCATGTCGCCTACCCATAACCACACCAGGAGTATTAGTAGGAATCAGAGCGCAGGTTATACCAACATCATCATCTTTACCTAAGTAATTATTTGGATCGCGTAGTCTAAAAGCTAGTCCAAGTAAAGTAGCGATCGCTGCTAATGTAATATAACGTTTCTGCCAATTCAAACGCAGATACAGCTTACCATCTTCGCCCTTAAATATTACTCCTTCCGATTTGATACTTGCTGCATCAGAACCAGCAGTTGGTTCAGTGAGTGCAAAACAAGGAATTTCCTCCCCCTTTGCTAGACGTGGTAGATAATAATTTTTCTGTTCTGGTGTCCCGTAACGTAGTAAAAGCTTGGCGGGGCCGAGAGAATTAGTCACTCCAACAGTGGCAACATGGGTAAAAGAACGGGATGCTAACTTCGTCATTACTGTACTGTAATCGAAGTTAGAAAAGCCCAAACCGCCATATTCTTTGGGAATCATCATCCCAAAGAAGCGCTCTTTTTTGAGATATTCCCAAACTTCGAGAGGTAAATCCTTACGACGATAAATTTCCCAATCACTTACCATCTGACATATTTGTTCAACTTGGTGATCAAGAAAAGCTTGCAGTTTGCTGCTGACTTGGGGATAAGGTTCGCTGTTAGTCCTGTGAAAGTCAGGTTTACCAGAAAAGAATTCCCCATCTACCCAAACTGTTCCAGCTTCAATAGCAGCGCGTTCTGTATCAGAAATTTTTGGTAAAAGCTTAAGCTTTTTTATACCTTGCATCAGTGGAAACGTAATGATATTGCGCCGCAGCATGGGTATATTTAATACCGCAGCGATCGCACCAAAAATTACCCATATCCAGATTGGTGCATGAAAAAATACCAATAATCCCGCAAAATACAGCGACCACACCCACAACGGCACACCGATGTAACCTAGTAACAAGAGTAGGAGAGATGCGGGAAACAGAGTAATCATAGTTTTATCCCAACGCGCAGAAAACATTATTAAATTCTTTGTGTCTTAGTGTCTTCGTGTTTCAAAGATCATCTTTTTCACCACCAAGACACTAAGACACCAAGAAATGTCACCTGATCAAATTCTCAAACACCGCCGCCGCACCCATTCCACCACCAACGCACATTGTTACTAAACCGTAGCGAACGTCACGTCGTTTCATTTCGTGTAAAATAGTTGCTGTCAGCTTTGCACCTGTACAACCCAAGGGATGACCGAGTGCGATCGCACCTCCATTGACATTCACAATTTCCTCATTCAAGCCCAGTTTGTGAATTACAGCTAGGCTTTGAGCAGCAAAGGCTTCATTGAGTTCAATTAAACCCATATCTTCTAAATTTAAACCCACCTGTTTTAAAACTTTGGGTACAGCTTCCACAGGCCCAATACCCATAATTTCTGGTGGAACCCCCGCTACCGCAAACCCTAACATTTTTCCCAGAGGTTTGACATCAAGTTCCCGTAGCATCTGTCCGCTCATAAGTATTGTTGCAGCTGCACCATCGGACATTTGTGATGAGTTACCTGCTGTCACCGTACCACCGACACGAAATACAGGTTGCAACTTAGCTAGAGCTTCCATACTGGTGTCAGAACGAGGCCCTTCATCCACTTGGAAGATTGTCTCTACAGTTTCCGGTTTGCCATCTATATATAATGTTTCCCGTAGGGTAATCGGAACAATTTCCTCAGTAAAGCGACCTTGACGAATTGCGACTAGGGCGTTTTGGTGCGATCGCCAAGCAAAAGCATCCTGTTCCTGTCGGGTAATGTAGAACTGCTGCGCTAAATTTTCCGCCGTAATTCCCATCGTCGAGTAATACTTAGGCATTTCTGCCATCATCTCTGGATTAGGAGCCAAATAATGTCCTCCCATCGGTATCAAACTCATCGACTCCGCTCCACCCGCAATGATGATTTCAGCAGTTCCAGTGGCGATCGCTTGATGTCCCATAGCAATGCTTTGTAGACTGGAAGCACAGAAGCGATTAACAGTCACACCCGCAACCAAATCAGGTAATCCCGCCCGTTGAGCAATTACCCGTCCTAAATTAAATCCCTGTTCTGCTTCCGGAAACGCACAACCAAAGATCACATCATCAATAAATCCTGGTTCCAAATTCTTGACTTTGGCGATCGCTCCTTTGACTGCAACTGCTCCCATATCATCCGGGCGCATATTACGCAGAGTACCACGAGGAGCTTTTCCTACAGCAGTCCTAACGCTGCTCACAATATATACTTCTTTCATAGTTTTTTACCAAATTGAATTTTTCTTGGTGTCTTAGTGTCTTGGTGGTGAAAAAGATAATTTTTGAAACACCAAGACACCAAGACACAAAGGCTAATTCCGCAAAGGCTTCTTCGTCCTCAGTATGTGTGCAATGCGTTCGTGGGTTTTTGGTTGCTGCAATAGAGGTATAAATGTTTCGCGCTCAAGTTGCAACAGGTAATTTTCATCCACCAATGCAGGTACTGTCAGTTCACCACCAGTCATGACGTAAGCCAGGCGTTGAGCTAGGTAGTGATCGTATTCTGAGATAAAACCTCCCTGAAGCATTGTATAAGCTGCGTGTTCTAGCATTGCCCGTGCTGGACGACCCAAAACCATAATGGCGTTGCGTTCTGGAGGTGGGATGTAACCTTTGCTTTCCAGACATAGTATTTCTTGCTTGGCTACATCCAACCGACTATCCGCATTCATGACGATTGTGGTTGTTGGTGGGAGGAAACCTAATTCTTGGGCTTCGTAAGCACTATTAGCAACCTTCGCCATCCCAATAGTTTCAAAAACCTGACGTAGGAAAGGTTGAATATGTTGGGGTGATTCTGTTGCTGCTTTATCAGCTGCCCATGTTACCATCCGCATGATACCGCCAGCCCCAGGAATCAAACCTACACTCAGTTCCACAAGTCCGATGTAGGTTTCCGCAGCTGCTACCACATGGGGACAAGCCAAAACTAACTCACAACCGCCTCCGAGTACACGTCCAGTAATGGCGGCTACAATTGGTTTCGGGAAATAGTGAATCTGTTGTAGTAGGGATTGAAACTGAATTATTAAATTAGCGATCGCTTGGAAATTACCTGACTGCGCCAGCATCGCCATTTCTGCCAGATTTGCACCGCCAGAAAAATTCGCACTGTCGTTACCAATTACTAATCCCCGATAATCGCCGTTTTCGATGATATTCAGCGCTTTTGCTAAACCCTCAACTACCTTCAAACTCAGGGTGTTACCTTTCGAGCGGAACTCGTATAAAGCGACTTTATCCCCCAAGTCCAATAACGCTGCTTCCGAGTTTTCCCACAAGGTAGGTTTGACGGGAGGGGATAAGGGAGACAAGGGGGACAAGCCGAGTATTTTTGATAAATTCTCCGCGTCTTCAGAAGCGTCTCCCCGATCCCCGATCCCCCTCAAAGCATCCCAAACTTCAAACGGCCCTAGTTCCCAGCCAAATCCCCAGCGCATGGCTTTGTCAATCTCGGCTGGGTTGTCGGCGATTTCGGGAATTCGACGGGCGCTGTAGGCTAAAATTTGCAAAATGTGTTCACGGAAGAAAGCACCCGCGCGACCGGAATCTTGATACAAAGCACGTAGACGTTCTTTTAAGTCGGGAATTTTGGCGATCGCTTCAATATTCCCTAAATTTAGAGGCTTTGCTGATTCGTAACTAAAAGTAACTGGATTAATCGAAAGAATTTCTTTACCTTGCTTCTTGTAAAACCCTTGACCAGTTTTTGCACCTAATGTCCCAGTTTCTACTAATTTCCGCAATAGTGGAGGTACGCAGAAGACTTCACGGCTTTCATCGTGGGGAATGGCTGGATACAGGTTTTGTGCCACATACATCAATGTATCCAACCCCACTAAATCAGCTGTGCGAAATGTCGCTGATTTTGGTCTGCCAACAATTGTGCCAGTCAAAGTATCAATTTCTTCTATAGTATACCCTTGATCAGTAAAAGCACGTATGGCAAGCATAGTTGCATAAACGCCTATACGATTAGCAATAAAGTTAGGCGTATCCTTTGCAACAACAACACCTTTACCCAAGTGTAAGCTTGCGAACCACATCATTCTCTGCAATACTTGGGGGTTAGTGTCAGTGGTAGGAATTAATTCTAGTAACTTCAGATAGCGTGGCGGATTAAAGAAGTGAGTGCCTAAAAAACGCTGGCGGAAAGACTCAGAACGTCCTTTGGCAATTTCACCGATAGTTAAGCCACTAGTATTAGTAGATACTACAGTATCATCGCGAATCACACCTTCCACCCGTGCCATTAATTCTTGTTTGACTGCCAAATTTTCCACGACAGCTTCAATTACCCAATCAACATCAGCAATATGATGAAAATGTTCATCAAAATTTCCCAGAATGACACGACGGACGATTTTTTCTGTGAAGAAAATTGGTGGAGATAACTTTGAGGCTTTCTTAAATAATGTTTCGACCAGTTCGTTTTTTTTGCTACCATTGGCGGGAAGGTCAAGCAAATGCACGGTTAAACCTGCATTGGCGAGATGTGCAGCGATTTGACTTCCCATTACCCCTGCACCCAGAACTGCAACTTTGCGGAACGGTTTAAACATATTTCACCCTTCCTTTTAGATTTTAGATTTTAGATTTTAGATTTAGGAATTTAAAGATTGAGCAAATGCAGGACATGAAACCGTAGGAATTACAGGACATGAAGAAATATCCATCTCCCCATCTCCGCGTCCTCTTGTCTTCATGTCTTCCCGTCCCTGCGTCCCTCCATCTCCGTGTTTCCCCCTCCTCTCTTTGTCTTTATATATGGTCTCAATTTCTTGAGCAAACACCTGCGCCACCTTAGTACGGTTTACCTGTTGATTTGGTGTCAGCATTCCATTCTCAATTGTGAGGGTGGCATTAATTAGCTGAAATTGTTTTACAGTTGACCAGTAAGGTAAATGACAATTAGCTTCATCCACTAATGCTTGATACAAACTAATGATGCAAGGATGCTTGAGTAATACTTCTGGCGACCATTGAGGAAGAGAAGCGGGGAAAGACGTGTCTTCTGGAGAAATCCCAATAGATAAAGCATAACTTTGCAGAACATCTATATTGGGGAAAATCAGCATGGCGCAGAATTTCCTTTCTGAACCCACAGCCACAGCATTTGCTACAAAAGGAGATGTTTTCAGCTTACTTTCTATAGGGAGTGGTGTGACATACTTACCTGTTGAGAGTTTAAAACGGCTTTTCTTCAAACCAATGATTTTGAGAAAACCTTCTGATGTAAACTCTCCTAAGTCTCCTGTATGTAACCAGCCATCACTATCAATCAGTTGTTGGGTAGCATCAGGGTTTTTGTAATAACCTTGGGTGATGTAGGGACTTCTGGTGAGAATTTCTCCATCCTCTGCTATTGTAATTTCCACTCCAGCGATCGCAACTCCCACTGTTCCCGCACGGTTGAATTTTCCCCGGTTGCACGCAAGTGCTGAACTGGTTTCAGTTAAACCGTAGCCTTGCAAAATTCTCATTCCAGCGGCGGCGAATAGATTTGCTATCTCTGCTTTTAAAGCTGCACCCCCACTAATTAAGTATTTCAAACGCCCACCAAACACAGCCTGCCACTGGGAAAATACCAACCTATTAGCCAGTTGCAGCATTAATATATGTCTAAGTTGTCGTTTTTGTCCCAATTCATAGTTTTGGGCAAAGTTGAAAGCCCAATTAAGGATAGAGTAGGAGAGAGGAGAAAGTAGTTTTAACTTTTTAGTCTTGACTCCTTCAGAGTTTGCTAATCGCTGCTCATGGAAGCTACGCCAATTAAGTTTTAATTTTTGACTTGTCTTACTCCCTTGCTCCAAAATTTTGCTATAAATCTTTTCCAAAAACAAAGGAACAGTAGCAAATATTGTTGGTCGTATTTCTCTGAGATGCTTTGTTACTTGGTTGGGATTGCTGAAGTAAACGCTATGCCCATAGTTAATATGACCATATAGTAAGACACGAGCAAAAACATGTGTCAGTGGTAGAAATGAAAGAACTATCTCCTGCGCTCCAAATTTTAAATTGGGAATACCAGTAAACATTGCTAAGGCGTTAGCAGAAAGATTTTCATGAGTGAGCATGACACCTTGAGGTTTACCAGTAATTCCAGGAATATAAATAAGAGTTGCTAAATCATTAGCTGCTAATAAGGAACACAGTTGTTGGCTATTTTCAGAATTTAAAGTTTGTCCAATCCTACGAATTTCTTCTAAAGAAAACAATTGGATACATTGAGGAAATTCTGAAAATAAGTTATCTAATAGTTCTTGAGAGTGAAATTCGGGAATAAACAAACAGAGATTACTAGGAATTTCTTCTATCTCATTTTTGAGTGTATTTATCTGTTCATTACTACTTTGCTGACAGGTTAATTGTTGTCGCTTGACGTGCCAATCACTGGGAACATCAGCAACTATCACCATTTTTAAGTCCGGTGCTTTCCGTAGGTAAGGAACAACCTGGTAGAGTAATTCGAGATTGGAAATAAATAGTGCCTTGACTTCTGCATGTCGCAAAATGAAAAGAATGTGTTCGATTGTCTGGGTTAAATCTATCGGCACATTCACCAAACCTGCTAGCAAACTACCCATGTCAGCTATACAGAAATTGATATCACTGTGCATTAGTAAGGCAATTCGTTCACCTTTATTTAGCTGCAAGCTCAACAAACCAAGTGTTACTTCTTGGGTAGCAGTGCGAAATTCCTGATTGGATAAACTTTTCCAATCTCCCTCTATCCACTGATTCAAAGCATGAGAGTTAGGGTAACGAAGACATGCTTCATCTAACAGTGAAGGTACACTCTGCCCTAAAATTACTTTGCCAGAGTTAGGAGGCGCTCTATATGTCTTATGAGATAGTAACATTTTTTAAAAAAGAGCTTCAAGCTCTTCCTCTTACTAATTGTTTTTGCTGTGAATAAACAAAAAACTGGTGTCTACAATAGCTCAGAATGTGTATCGTTAAAACGGACGGAAATACATATTCATGAAGCTATAGCTAAAGTTTACTTGAACTATTAGCCTAAAATTTATTTATTGACAGACTCCAAATCACGTATTAATTATTTTGCCTCATTAATTCCAGTTCTAACCTCTCTCTTTAAGCGTAAAAATAAGTAGAACAGCGTAAATAATTAAAGGTTTGTAGTAAGGACTTTAGTCTTCAAATAAGGACTAAAGTCCTTACCACGAACTAGATTCCAATATTTTTACATTACTTCACATAGTTTGTTTTTTTCAAATCGTTCTACTTAGGCTTTCTGAGCAATGGGAATTATCTCACTATTCTACAGTGAGGCGTCAAATATAAAAACTCCCAATGACTATTGAATATCTCCTGTAAATTAACAATTTCTTCATTTACACAATTATTTTTTTAAGACTTTGGCTTTGCTAGGCTTAAATGTTTTTAAACTATCTACTTTCTACATACTAACAATATAGAACATAGCAGGGATCAAAGTCTACGTTTGTATCTTTTTCGCAAACATCACAGCTATGTAAGTAGAGTTTATGATTGCAAGGAAGGTATCTTTATCTGACACTGTGATGTCTGATGATTAATCACTCCTCCATCTAAGTGTTTTTTTAACCATTTCTCTAAATCTGCAAGTACATTTTGATAGTTAATGTCTAGTTGGAGATCATGATAGTCCCCCAAATATTCATAGCGTTCTTTATCGGGGAAAGTCACCCGTTGAAAAAATGCCAAACTGCCCTCCGGGGGTATTACTGTGTCACTACTGCCATGTAAAATTAGCAAAGGAACTTGTAAATCAGCTGCATGAGTTTCTACCCACCTCTCGGTGTTAAAAAACTCTGTGGCAAGTCGGGCGCTACCATAATAATGACGCAAAGGATCTTGATTTTTGTTAACAATAACTTTAGGGTGCAAGGACTTGGTTGCTTGTTTAATGCCAACTTTGAGACTAAAATTTGGCCAAACTGGTGAAAGCATTCGTCCAATAGCAACTTTATGAGCAGGAACTTTCACTTTTCCTAAAGCTGGTGCGCTCAAAATTATTCCTTGTAAACTTTCGGGAAAGCGTAAAGCATAGTCCAAAGCAATCACCGCGCCCAAACTATGGCCCCATAAGAAACAGGCACATCCTGGCCCTCGTTCCTGAATGCGCGTTAAAAACGTATGCAAGTCTTCTCGAAATTCAGCCCAAGAATTGATGTGTCCCCGTTGTCCAGGCGATCGCCCGTGTCCTCGCAGATCAAAAGCGTAAATGGCATAACCTGAAGGAAGCAATTGTTGCACAGCATTCTCAAATAATCCGCTATGCGCTCCTAGTCCATGTACGATCGCAATGATTGCTTGTACTTGTCCCTCTGGCTGCCAGCTTTGATAATAAAGATTTAGACCTCCTGCACCTGTAAAAGTGCCTTCGATGTGTGTCATTTTCAAACCCTCACAGTGCGTTTAATTAATATTTTGTTTGAATCTTGGGACTTAGTTATCAGAAATGCTTATATATATAATTATAATCATCCGACTTGTTCTATGGTCTTATCTTCATTTCAATATGAACTCTTGAAATTAGACAACAATGGTATAAATTCAAAATCCTCTTAGAGGATGAGCGAAACATAAACTCACAACTTCCTCAAAATTATTGCCTATCTTTAACAATGGGCATTCAATGACTCAAGTTTGACGCAGTTATTTTTTTGACTTCCCATGAGCAAGTTAGAAGAGCTGTATCTAGAGGAAATTTGATTATGTTTCATCAGCTTAATCTCAATGCTATTGCTGGACTGCCTGAATTACAAGCAAAAATTAGGCTGAAACGTGAGGGATTTAACGAATTACCATCTAGTAAACAGCAGAGTGTCTGGGGAATTGCCTGGGAAGTTATCCAAGACCCTATCTTTTTGCTACTCGTTGCCTGTGGCGGAATTTATACAGTATTGGGTGATATGCAAGAAGCCCTGATACTACTTGGTTTTGTCTTCTTGATTATGGGTATCAGTATTTACCAAGAAACTAAAACAGAACGGGCATTAGAGGCACTACAAGACCTTTCTAGCCCTCGTGCTTTAGTAATTAGAGACGGACAGCAAAAGCGAATTGCAGGTAGGGAAGTAGTGCGTGGAGATATTGTGGTATTGGCAGAAGGCGATCGCATCCCAGCTGATGCCATACTTCTTGCTTGCACAAACCTCTGTGTTGACGAGTCTCTATTAACAGGAGAATCTCTACCTGTCAGGAAACAAGAGTGGGAGAGTAAAGAAAAGTCTTCCCCTTTTGCTCTTCCTTCTCCCGGTGGTGATAACTTGCCGTTTGTTTACTCTGGTACATTGGTAGTTCAAGGTCAGGGAATTGCCCAAGTGGAAGCTACTGGTAGCCGCACAGAAATTGGTAAAATAGGCAGAGCTTTACAAAGATTAGAACCAGAACCAACCGCACTGCAAAAAGAAATGAATCGCTTGGTTCGCAATTTAGCGGTCATCGGTTTATCTCTGTGTGCGGTAGTGGTAATTGTTTATGGGCTAACCAGGGGTGACTGGCTCAAAGGATTTTTGGCTGGAATCACGCTGGCAATGGCAATTTTACCAAATGAATTTCCCGTTGTCATCACCATTTTTCTGGCTTTAGGTGCATGGCGAATTTCCCAAAAACAAGTTTTAACCCGTCGCGTAGGAGCAGTGGAAACACTCGGAAGCACTACAGTCTTATGTGTTGACAAGACAGGTACGTTGACCCTCAATCAAATGTCTGTGCAACAGTTATGTCCTTGGAACACAGGCGCGAAATTTCCCGCCTCTACATACGATTTAAACCTCCACGAGCGAGAACCATTACCAGAAAACGTTCATCAATTGGTTGAATTTAGCATTCTCGCGAGTCAAAAAGACCCTTTTGACCCGATGGAAAAAGCCTTTAAGCAATTGGGCGAACAATTTCTTGCTGACACCGAACATCTACATAATGACTGGACACTGCTGCGGGAGTATCCTTTATCACCTCATTTACTAGCAATGTCCCACGTGTGGCAGACACAGGATGGCGATAACTGTGTAATTGCCGCGAAAGGCGCACCGGAAGCGATCGCAGACTTATGCCATTTCAGTTCCGAACAAATGCAGTTACTAACGGCTCAAATCAGCCAGATGGCTAACGAGGGTTTACGAGTCCTTGGTGTTGCTAAAGCTTCGCTGACAGAACCTCCACCTCCTGATCTTCCTCCCCATCCCATCCTCAATCTTGACTGTTTACCTGATGGACAGCACGATTTTGCGTTTGAATTTCTGGGATTGGTGGGACTAGCTGACCCAGTACGCCCAACAGTACCCCAGGCGATTCAAGAGTGCTACAACGCTGATATCAGAGTTGTAATGATTACAGGTGATTACCCTGGTACTGCCCAAAATATTGCCCGCAAAATTGGACTTATGCAATGGGGGGAGATAATTACGGGGTCAGAAGTAGATAGGATGAATGATACTGAATTGCAAAGACGCATCCCAAGTGTAAATATTTTTGCGCGAGTAGTACCAGAACAAAAACTGCGTATAGTTAACGCCCTCAAAGCTAATGGTGAAATTGTCGCCATGACAGGTGATGGAGTGAATGATGCTCCGGCGTTGAAATCTGCTCACATCGGTATTGCCATGGGTGGACGAGGTACAGATGTAGCACGAGAGTCAGCAGCGTTAGTGTTACTGGATGATGACTTTTCATCAATTGTCCAAGCTATCCAAATGGGACGAAGAATTTTCGACAACCTGAGAAAAGCAATGGCTTACTTACTTGCGATCCACGTCCCCATTGCCGGCATGTCATTGATTCCAGTGTTATTCAAACTACCGTTAGTGATGCTACCTGTTCACGTTGCCTTTCTGCATTTGATCATTGACCCCGCTTGCTCCGTAGTTTTGGAGGCAGAACCCGCAGAAAAAAATGTGATGAACCGTCCACCTCGTAATCCTCAAGAACCGATATTTGGCAGAAGCAATTTGGGTGTAGCTGTACTCCAGGGAATAGGAATATTGGCGATTATTCTGATTATTTTCCTAATTTCTCTTTACCGTGGACAAGGAGAATTGGATGCTCGTGCTTTAACTTTTACCACGCTGATACTTGCCAACCTGGGTTTAATAGTTAGCGATCGCGCTTCGACTCGTATAAATTTAGCAACACTCAAATCACCAAATACAGCTTTTTGGTGGGTGATTGGTGGCGGACTGGTGTTTTTGTGGTTGGTGCTATATGTCCCATTTCTACGGCAGTTGTTCCGCTTCTCGTTTTTGCATCCAATTGATTTGGTAATTTGTTTAGCTGCTGGAGTACTTAATATTTTCTGGTTTGAATTCCTCAAGAGTAGAAAATAATACTAAACGAAAATTTTGTATAGTTCCGCATCATGATAATAATCATTCTCACAATGAGAATTGCTGAAAAAATGTTATACTATGAATATGAAACAACAAAAAGAAAATACAGCCACACCTACCATCACCTTAGAAAATAAGGTAGTAGCGCATCATACAAGTGATGGTAGTGAGCTCATACCCGCTGAGGTACAAGCGAATACTCGTCATAATAACAGCCAATTGCTTGATATGCCTTTTGTAACTGGCTACACCGTAGATGATGAGGGAATCATCAACAACTACGCAATTCAGCCTGATATGTCCTTGGCAGAGTATCCCTCAGCAAAACAGCAACGGCGTTACATATTCTTAGGGATCGGAGCTATCCTGTTCGTTGCTGTAACAGTGCTGATTGCATTTGCTGTGAACTAGGCGTAACAATAGAGACGTAGCACTGCTACGTCTCTACAAGGATTCTAGATAACGCATATTTAATTTCTGGAGATGTCTAATATCTAGCTAACACAGAATCATGAGTGTTTTCGTCCTAGTATTGGCATAGGAGCCAGCAATGAATCAGCCAAACGAACTATTCCAAAAAATTGAAAAAGCAATCTGATGGGACTAACAAGCAAAAGAAAGACCCCAATAGATACGATGGGCTAGAAGAAAATAAGTAGTCTGAGATAGGGATAAGGTAGAATCAAGTTTCAAGAGGTGAACAAAGATGGTTACGCGCTACAACAACCCTGCACTCCACGAGGAACCCCGGAACCAGCGAGCACAGATTCTCTTGACCGCACAAAATGAATCTCTTTACGACTGGTTAGAACGCACTGGTAGATTCAAATCCTATGAGTCTGATAAACTCCATGATGATGAGATGTCAGAAGAACTGGAAGATATTATAGAGACAGCAATTTACAACTTGCAGAAAGAACAAGAAGAAGCGGAAGAATTTGATCTATAGGAATAAATAAAACATCGCGAATAATGCCCAGACATCATGACATTTTGATCAGCGATGATTTACAGAACACAATCCATCATAGAACTGCTTGAGTATCTAATCAAACAAGCCTTCTACATTTTGCCGGAAGGCAATCAAAGCGTGATTTCCTTGAAACTGCTTCAGTTGTTCAAGCAATTGATCGGATACCTCTGGTGTCACGATAGTTTTAACTTCAATGTTGGTGTTGTAGCCAGCAACATCTCCCATGCGTTTACCCTGACTACCCATGCCTCCTGCCGGAATAATTGTGTAGCCGGAGGCACCTAATGTTTTTAGTAGCTGTACCAGGCGCTCCTGTAATACGGTTTCACAGATGATAGTGACGAGAATACCCTGGTTGAAAGAAAAAGACATAAAAACTCCAAGAACGATTGTATTTAAAGTATTAAAAGCAATTGCAATTCTAGGCTTCGGGCTGATGTATCCTCGTCTTTTTATGTGCGCTTTACCGCTAATTTAATTATACATGACTTTGACTGCACCTAAAGGTGCAACGCATTCATCCCATGCCTAAAGGAGGGAATACGTCGCTATGCGACTGTTCCTCATGGGCTTTCTGCTCCCATCATTGTAAACAGTGGAAGTTCTACCCTGAATGTTGTACCTGCTCCAATATCACTAACGACGCTAATTTGTCCTCCTTGAAGCTCAACACATTTTTTGACAATTGTCAACCCTAGTCCTGTACCTGGTATATTACCAACGTTGCTAGCTCGGTAGAATGACTCAAATAAATTCTGCTGCTCTTGTTTTGAAATACCAATCCCTTCATCTGTAATCAGAAAAACTGTACTTTTGTCTTGAATCAATAAATCAATTTGAACATTACTTCCATCTGGTGAGTATTTGACAGCGTTAGAAAGCAAATTACTCAGCATTTGTCGCAAAAGTTTCTTGTCTAGATGAGCCGTGAAATTATTACCTGCTGATGAACTACCCAAGTATTGAGCAAAGAAGGTTAGGGTATGATTGGGAGAACTCAATTGTAGTTCCTCTACTAAAGACCCACAAAAATCATTGAGATCAATATCAGTTGGCTCAAATGCTAATTTTCCAGCCTCAGCCTTATTAATTAGCAAAATGTCATCTAAAAGTCGGGTAGTGTGTTGCACATAGGTTTGAATGCATTGGAGGTGTTTCTGCTGTTGCTCGTTATCCAACTTATGGCTAAAACTCTTAAGAATTCCCGCAGAGGAGGAGATCACAGCCAGAGGAGTTCGGAACTCGTGGGATGTCATAGCAACAAAACGAGATTTCAAGTCACTAAGTTCTTTTTCTTTTTCTAAAGCTTTACGAATGTCTTCCTCTGCTTTTTTACGATCGCTAATTTCCATCCATAAACCAATGATCTCTAGAGGATTACCATGCTGATCTCGTACAAGCTTTAACTCATCAAACATCCAGCGATATTCTCCATCGCGATGCAGCCAACGGTATTCTTGAGTATGATGTCCCCTTTGTATAAGTTGAGGTAAATTCTCCACAATTTGCGAAGCATCTTCGGGATGAAGATGATTCAGCCAAAAATCAGGGTCAGATAAAAATTCTTCTGCGGAATAACCAACCAAATTAATTACGTTTTCACTAATATAGGTGGGATAGTAGTTTCTTGTTAATGGTTTAGCGGTGAAAATTACCGCCGGACTTGAAGAAATCAAAAATTCCAGCCTTTCTTTGACCTGGCGTAATTCTGTTTCCGCTTGTTTGCGATCGCTTAGTTCTACTTGCAACTGTGCGTAAAGTCCTGATTGTTTTGTGGCGATCGCTAGCTGATTTGCTAGCTGTTGCAAAAGTTCAATTTCTCCTGTCTTCCACTCTCTGTGGTGTGAACACTGATGAGCAATCAACAAACCCCACAACACACCCTGTTGAACAATGGGAATAACTAGCTTGGCTCGAATCTGCATATCTGCCATAAACTGTATCAGACAGCTAGGTTGTTGATGCTCTTCGCGATCGCCAAGAGCGTAAATCTCACCTTGTGCATAACGCAGATAACATGTAGTCGGAAAACATTCAACGGGAAAAGATTGTTCAAGTATGCTTTTGTATCCTGGTGTCAAAGCTTCAGCAATTACATTTCCCGTATCATCTGCGAGGATATGATAAATTAGTACCCGGTCAACTTTAAGTAACTTGTGGATTTCAGCGACTGCAACATTGAGAATTGCTTGTAGATCAAGAGATTCTCGAATACGCTGAGTAATGAAATTAACCGCTTCTACTGCTGCAAATTGACGTTTAAGTTCGGCTTCACTTTTTTGCAGTTCTAGAGTGCGTTCTTCAACTCTGGTTTCTAACTCCCGATTGAGTTGTTGCAAAGCTTCTTGCGCTCGTTGTCGTTGCAGTTCAGCAGCAGCTCTGGCTGCAAATACTTTTAGAATTCCCTCAAATTTATCAGGATCAATTATGGGTTTTTTATCTATAATCCAGAGTGTACCAATCGGTTCACCAAAATTATTGCTTAAAGTCACTCCCATAAAACTATCGGCTTGCATAAGAGCGAATGCTTCAACACCAGGGAAGAGTTGCTGAACTCCGCAACAACAGTAGTAAACTCCTTGCTTTAGCACAATATCCCAAGGTTGAGATGTTGAATCATAAAAAATATTGGGCTTTAACTGTCCATCACACCAAAATCCCAAAGTGTGGAGTTGCTCATTAATTAGCTCACTGACACAAGCGTGGCGGACATCCAAAGCAGAGGATATATACTGCACTAAAGCTGGAAAAAAATCTTGTCCAGTAGTGGAAGCTGTGCTTTCTATCAAGTTTTGCAAAGCGATTTCAGCTTGCTTACGCTCCGTAATATCCTCAGCAATACCAGTTATGCGATATACTTCTGCTTTCTGATTCTTGACGGGAAAGGCGCGACTGTGAATCCAGCGTATTGCTCCATCTGGTCTGATGATCCGATATTCTTCACTATATTCACTCTGCATTCTTTTAGGTCTATCTGCAATGAAGCGCTGGCGGTCAGCAGGATGAATTGCTTTTAAGAAGATATCAGATGAAGCATAAGCTTCTTCAGTCGAACGTCCCCAAATTTCTTCAAAAGCGGGACTGACATAGACAATTTGGCTAGAATCTCCTCTAAGATCAGCAATCCAAAATGTACTCCTAATATTTTCTGTAAATAGGCGGAATTTCTGTTCGCTTTCTCTAAGTGCGGCTTCAGCTTGTTTGCGATCGCTAATATCATTAGTAACAATCACAGCTGCTGTTACTTGTCCATCACGCCAAATCGGACCTGCTTGAGAATAATTGTATATAAAACTCCCATCTGTGTTGACACCACGGGTTTCATAACTGACAACTTCCCCCCGCTCAAAGACACGTTCTAAAGCAGAACTTTGAATGTGAGAGTCTTCTGAAAACACATAATAATCAATATTTGTCCCAATCACCTCCTCAACCGATAGATCAGGTATTGTTTGATTGACAAACAAAATTTTCCTCTCACGATTAACCATCGATACAAAACTGGGGGTACTATCCAAGACAGAGCGCAGCATAGCTTCAGACTCAGCCAAGGCGATTTCTGTTTCCTTATGTTCTGTAATATCAATTCCTATAGTTACAGCAGCACTGTTTTGTTGATATTTTTGAGCAATAAGTAAATAACTGCGCTTTATATCCCCAAATTGGGAATCAATAACGCTAGATGCAGCTACATCTTGATTAGCTAAAAAGCCATACATAAATTGTGTAAAATGCTGACTTTTTTGCATAAAGCCCAATTCTTGACCAACAAAAGCATCAGGGATCAAATTAAAACTTTCAGCTAGATGTTTGTTAACTCCTAAATAGCGCCCATCGCTACTTACCCAAGAAACAAAACCAGGTACTGCATCCAAAACAGTTTGCAGTTGCTCTTTTGCTTGTCGCAACTTTTCCTCTGCTTCTTTGCGCTCTGTAATGTCTTCAGAAATACACAACAGATATTCGGGTTGACCATACTTGTCATACAAAGGAACTTTTGTCGTATGCAAAATTCTTCTCCCCAATTTATAGCTATCTATTGGTTCTTCTGGAATATCTTGAGGTAGGCCATGAGAAATAGTTTCGACATCTTTTTGCAAGAAAAATTCTGCTTGCTCTTTTGGGAAAAAGTCATAATCGGTTTTACCAATTGCATGTTCTCCCGTTAAACCAAAAATGTGTTCACAGGCTTTATTTAATAGTTGAAATTTCCCAAATTTTTCTGGTCTAGCATCTTTGACAAATACTGCTACTGGCAAATTATCAATCATAGATTGCAGAAAGTTCCGAGTGTGGCGAAGTTCTTCTTCTGCTTTCCGACTTTCAGTAATATCAATACCAGTACAAACTATATACTCAACTTGCTCGTCACGATTTAGCAGGACATTGTTTGACCATGAAATTAAGCGAAGATCACCATATTTAGTCAGCCAATAATTTTCCTGCTGATTGCGAATTCCTCTTTGCTTCAGATTTTGAAAAGCTGCTTTTACAGGTTCTATTTCTTCAGGAATTAGCAGAAAATCCCAGATACATTTACCTTGTACAAAATCATAATTGTAACCTGTTGTTTGTTCACAAGCATGATTAAATTTAACAATTCTACCTTGGTAGTCTAATACTAAAATTAAAGCGCCTGCGACATTTAAAACAGTAGAAATAAAGTTACGTTCCAATCGCAATTGAGCTTCGATTTTATGACGCTCTGCAAGTTGAATTCTTGCTTGATTGTAGAGTTCTACTTGTTTAATCGCAACTGCTAGTTGAATGGCAATTTTATCCAGCAGATTTACTTCATCTTCTTTCCAGTGGCGGAAAGTTGAGCATTGATGAGCAATTAATAATCCCCACAATTGGTTAGAAATAAGAATGGGAACAATTAGACAAGCTTTGACTTGCAATTGCTCTAGGATTTGCAACTGACTATCTGTCAAATGTAGCTCATAGATGTTGGCGATCGCTTGTTTTTTACCGTAAAAAAATATGTCTTCTACACCACTCCATGAGATATTTTTGATTTCACTACCCAAAGTAGTAGTCCAACCATGACTGACAGATTCTGCGAGAATCTTACCGTCCATTTCTGGTGTAAATTGATATACTAGCACTCGATCAGCTTTAAGTACATACCGCACATCTTCAGCCACTGTCATCAGTGCAGTGTCGAGATCCAGAGATTCACGGATACGCAGAGCTATAGATGTAATTAATTGTTCTCGTTTTGCTCGCGCTTTGAGTTCTCTGATTCGCTGCTGTAGCTGCTCTTCTAATTGTCTGCGATCTGCTAACACCTCAACCATTTCTGTTTGTTGTTGAGAAATCTGGTGTTGTAATAACTCCACCACCTCATAGAATTCCATTGGATCTAATACTTGCAGTATGTTGGTTTGGCTTAAGATTCCTAACAATTCTCCCTGATTCCCAACCACAACTAATTGGCGCACTCGCAAACTTTGCATTCGCTCATTAGCTGACGATAGCGAATCTTCACGACGTAGAGAAAATAACGGACTACTTATAATAGACCGTACCTGAGTTTGTGTAAAATCTAACTCTAATGCTTGGAACTGGACAAGATCATACTCAGTAATAATACCAAGGGGAATAATTTGCTCGTCTTGTGATTGCTCTGCGATCACCACGCAGTTGACTTGATATTGCCACATTAAACAAGCCACATCCATAACTGAAATATCTGGAGTAGCGTGGACTACTTGAGTATTCATGACCTCACCCACTCGCCTGATTTTGAGCAAATCTCTAGAGTGTAAAATACTACCCAGACTCGCAGCAGTGACTAGCCCAATTAATTCTTCTTGTTCTCCTAAAATGGGCAAATGGCAAATATTGTGTTGCCGTAGTAAATTCAGAGCGGTGAAAATATCTTTAAACTCTCCTATTTTCAGTGTCACCAACTGTTTGGTCATGACTTGAGCAACACTGATGTCTTGTATACTTTTTCCTTGGGCTGCTAATTTTACCAAGTCTCGCTCTGTTAAGATACCTATCAGATGTGAATCAGCCATCACAAGAACACAACTTGTTCTCATCATGGGTGTTATAGTGTTTACCTCTGACGAGAGATACCCAGAGTACTCGGATTCAGTAAATTTTAAATGACAGTGGTCTCGAATTTGACTCATCAGTGTAACTACATCAGTCACAAGAGTTGTAGGACTAACAATCAGAAGATGACGAATAATAGCTAGTTCTAAGTTTTGAGATCCAAAAGAGTTAATAGTCATTGTGTGTAGAAGCTTGGTTACAAAATTAACTAGATATAGGTTGATAAATGCTATTTTTACTTACACACTTTTCAAAAAGCATCGGTATTTTCCATTGTGTGAGATTGGTAAAATCTATCTCCTATGCAAAAATTCGCTCAAAGAAATTACAGAGAACACTGTGCAATCAATAGTGATCAGGTTAAAGGGTAAGGGTTACAGGGACAGGGAAACGTCTTTACTTTTTCCCCCTTCATCGAACTGTATTGTTATCTCAACCTTGATGTAAAATTTGAAAATGGAGATTTAGTAGTTTAACAAGATGCTGAGTACTTTTGAGGATGCGATCGCGAATTGTTCACAAATGATCTGGTTTATCCCAATATTTACAATCGTCAGTAAAGTCAATAAATATGCGATCGCATCAAGTTTTCCTGCCAATCTAATCTACTTCAGAGTTTGCAGGGATCACACATAAATAACAACGGAAAGTTATAAAGTTTTTGATTCAAAAAAAGCTGATAACTCAACCAGATAACACTTATTTGAGAACAGCTTGAGAATTATTAACTTTTCGTGCTAATTCTTATATATGAAATATATATGAAAGTCAATTTTTAGTGAATGTGAAAACTATTTGGTTTAATCAAAATTATAAAAATATAGGTAGAATTTAAAAATATAAATAATAAATATAACTTGATTTTTATTTTCTGAAATCAAATATTAGCTATGTATTAAGCATATTTTTAAAATTGCTAAATCTATACATATAAGAATTATAAAATTCAAAAAAACAAGAACTTACTAATTTTGACTTATAATATTCTAAGTTCTACACAATGACAGTGTGCTATTTACTATGCAAGACAAATTATTTAATACTCACATTGAAAGCTATCACCCTTTATTAACTCCAACTGAGTTAAAATCAAAATTACCTTTAACAAACTTGGTTCAAGAAAAAATTATAAAATATAGACAGGAAATAGAAAACATTTTAGATTTTAAAGATAGGAGAAAATTCATAGTAGTTGGTCCATGTTCCATCCATGACACAAAAGTAGCAATTGAATATTCCTATAAACTCAAAAATCTAGCTGAACAAGTTCAAGATAAGCTCTTGCTTGTGATGAGAGTATATTTTGAAAAACCAAGAACAACAGTGGGATGGAAAGGATTAATTAACGATCCTGATATGGATGATTCTTTTCATATAGAAAAAGGTTTATTAATGGCACGCAGCTTATTGCTAAAAATAGCTGAATTGGGATTACCCGTAGGTACAGAAGCACTCGATCCTATAGTACCTCAATATATTAGCGAACTGATTACGTGGTCTGCAATTGGAGCGCGCACGACTGAATCCCAAACTCATCGTGAGATGGCGAGTGGGCTTTCAATGCCTGTAGGCTTCAAAAACGGTGTCGATGGTAATATTAATGTGGCTTTGAATGCTCTTCAATCAGCTAAAAAACCTCATCATTTTTTAGGAATTAATCAAATGGGACAGGTAAGCATATTTAAAACTAGAGGAAATGCCTACGGTCACGTTATTTTACGAGGTGGTAATGGTAAACCAAATTATGATGTAGCCAGTGTCAAACAAGTGGAAGAAAAATTAAAAGGAGCAAAGTTATCACCAAGAATTGTTATCGATTGTAGTCACGGTAATTCAAATAAAGATTATAAATTACAAGGCTTTGTTTTTGAAAATGTTATTCAACAAATAGTTGATGGTAATACGTCAATAGTTGGCATGATGCTAGAATCCAATTTATATGAAGGTAATCAAGTGATTTCTAGTAAAGAACAGCAATTAAAATATGGTGTTTCTGTGACAGATGGCTGTATTGGTTGGAAGGAAACAGAAGAAATTATTTTAGCTGCTTACAAACAACTAAAGTAGAACAAAATATCTATAAAAATTACCTGCTTGCTATTTGAGCAAGCAGGCTTTAATCAAAGGGATGGTTTTTTGTTGAGAAACTCATTGGACTTACACACATCGTATTAGATTCAACAATTTGGGTAATTTGTTGTAAAGCGATCGCCACTCCAGTTTCAGCAATTGGTGATAAGCGATCGCCTAATTCAAAGTTTACTCCTGGCACTTTTATCCACCAAGCTTGGGGACAATAACCATAAAGAGCTTGAGTCAAAGCAAGAAGCGATCGCGGATCGGCTGTATGTCCGGCGATGACGTTGAAAGATGCAGGTGAAAGCGATTCTATTTGCACCTGAGAACTTTCAGACATTAAGCAAGCATCAATAAAAACTACTAAATCAGTATTTGCTAAAGCTTCAGCAAGTTCGGGGGTGAGTTGGTGGACAGCAATAGATTTTACATTTGAGAAGTGCAACGCTTTGGCTACCCGTTGTCCAATCCCATCATCACTACGCAACTCATTACCGTAACCAATGGCTATTACATTGCAATTCATAGTTTTTGGCTGTTTAACACTACTTTCAAGTTAGGCAAGAAATTTGACGCGATTTTGGATTTTGGATTTTGAATCTTCAAATTCCATTTTCTAAAATCTAAAATTTGGTCAAATTAACATCGCTTTCATCATCTGGTTTAGGAAATATGAAGTGCTGCGTGCGATGAACTAAAGTTGTGGAAGCAGAAAACAGGCTGAACCCAATTAATGGGTGTAATACGCTCAAAGATAAAGGTAAAGGTAAAGGCGGATTTAAATGAATTGTAATAAACTGTAGTGCAAGAAGTACTGGCATACTTATCGTCAGACCTCGCACTCGTTTAGGAAATGGACTCAAAAACACCAATCCTAACAGGAGTAGTGTCAATCCACTGTAACCACGCACCAACCAAACATGAACCTTCCACCATTCAGGATCGTAAAAATATGCTAATCCAACAGTTAAGACTTGAAGATTTAAGCAGATATTAAAAAGCACAACTACTGAGAAAAAAGCGATCTGAATCCAATAGGTAGAAGTCCGGACAGTGTTAGAGCTAGAACTTATTGCCATACTAAAGTAGTCCTTTAAGATTAATCAATAAAGGATTGCTGATTATGTTAGTAGGTGAGTGCAAATAAACCTAAATACATGAAATCAACGACTAAAGCTACGATAGTCTGAATTACATAAATATGCCTAGTCCTCGATCGGGTACAATTTTTAGTGTTATTACAAAAAATGGCGATAAACCACGTCTACTTTGAGAACTGTAGTTTTGTAGGTTGGGTGTAGCGACAGCGAAACCCAACATTATAGTCCAATACGGTTCAGTTAAGAAGAAATGTAGGTTGGGTTGAGTGCAAGCGAAACCCAACAAAGCCTTGAT